>JAKUSY010000614.1 GCA_022451445.1 Planctomycetota bacterium | reverse complement strand
CCTGCAACCAGAGATTTTGAAGGCAGAGCCCGGCGATGCGCCCCACTGCGCTGACGAACTCCAGCTCGCTTCTGCCAAATTGTTCCAGGCGGGCCCGCGTGTCGATATAGATCAGGCCGAGACAGCGTTCACCGCAGGTAAGGGGCGCGCAGATGAAGGATCGAATCTTGAGGTCGATGGCGCTGTGCCCGAAATCCTCCCGGTCCGCGACGTCGGTAACGAGGACGGCCTTCTTGTCTCGCTGTATCCGCGTGAGGATCGTCTCGCTCATCTCGATGGTTTCAGTTTTGTCTCCCTGCTCAGCGTCCCAGAACTTGACGACATCGAGGGAGTAGGGACTCGGCTCTCTATTTTCAGGGAGCAGCCCGAGGAATCCTCGCTCAGCTCCGAGCTCCTGGGTGACCGCAGCAAGGATCGCATCGTAAGCCGTCTCTTCGTCTCCGATCTCGAGGATGTTCTCGGTGAGCCTGTAGAGGCTGGAGAGCCGCTTGTAGTTTGCTTCCGAGGTGCCGGCATTTTTTTCTCCGAATACGGCGGCCGACGCATCGAGGCTCAAATCCTCAACCCTGGTTTCGCAGTCGTCAGAGTTTTTGAAAACCCGGAGTCGGCGGCTCTTGTCGCCGGCGTCTTCAAATACGAAGCGCAACTCGCTTTCGCCAATCGTGATTCGGTCATCGTCGAGAAGCTGGTAATCCTCGGTCTCCTGGATGTCTCTTCCGTTTACCCTGACAGGGTTTTTGCCCCCCAGGTCCCGCAGGGTTGCCACCTTGCCATCGAAGTTGATCTCCGCGTGCTGGCGGGATACGAGGGAATCGTGCAGGACGACACGGCTTTCTGATGATCGCCCAATGAGGCAGGCCCCCTCCTCGAGGATATGCTCTTCCGGCGGTCCGGATTCTGTCGTCATAACGTAGAGGATGGGTTTTCGAGAGTCTCTTGTCATCGCCCTGGTAGGCTTTCGCCTTGCATCGATATGGATCGCCGACAGGGTTCCTGAAAAAGGCCCTGCGGCCATTGCGGTTTCTGCGGGCGTGCCCGCCTGAAAAAGGAACTTTTCAATTCCGTATTCTACAAATGCCGGAGTGATTTTCAAAGCGCCCCGGGGCTATAGCCCGAGCCCTAGGGCAATCATTGCCGGAAAACACGCATAGAACACCCTCAACAGCCACGGGTATATTTTTATCCGCCCCGGGAAAAATAAAGGATAGAGCAGATTTCAAATGTTAGGCTTCGGATGAAAAGAAGGTTGCAGGAGACCAGCCGTGTCGGTGAAAGACAGAGTAGACCCCTACAGTGTCACCCCCTTGCTTCGCAAGCACCTGATCGGTGACGGATACGACATAGTATTCGATCTCGAGAAGAGCCATGGCGCGTGGGTTCGCGATGCCCGTGATGGGACGGAATACCTCGATTTCTATACCTTCTTCGCGAGCCTTCCTCTTGGATTCAACCATCCGGTTTTTCAGCAGGAGGAAATCCTGGAGCGGCTTGTCCGAGCCGCCTTGCACAAGCCGGCCAATTCCGATGCTCACACCCCCGAGCTGGCCAGCTTTACGGAGGCTTTTTCACGCCACGCGCTTGCGGACGGGTTTCGCCATCTCTTTTTTATCGAGGGTGGGGCGCTTGCCGTAGAGAACGCCCTGAAGGCTGCATTTGACTGGAAGGCCCGGCTCAACGAGGCGGCCGGGCGGCCTGAATCCCCCGGCGACAAGATCCTTCATTTCCGGGAGGCCTTCCATGGCCGAAGCGGCTATACGCTGTCGCTGACCAACACGGCGCCTGAAAAAACGGACCTCTTTCCAAAATTCGATTGGCCCCGTGTCAGCAATCCAAAGCTGCACTTTCCGGTCGACGACGAAGAGCTTGCTCGTGTGGGCTCCGCTGAAGAAGAATGCCTGGCGGAAATCGAGCAGGCATTCGCCCTCCATCCCCACGACATCGCTGCCATCATCATCGAGCCGATCCAGGGAGAGGGCGGAGACAATCACTTCCGCGGAAAATTTCTTCGCGATCTGCGCCGGATTGCCGATGAGCGCCAGGCGCTCCTTATTTTCGACGAGGTCCAGACAGGCTTTGGCCTTACAGGGAAAATGTGGGCCTATGAGCATTACGGGGTTTCGCCCGACATCCTCTGCTTCGGGAAAAAGAGCCAGGTCTGCGGGATCATGGCGGGAGATCGTCTCGACGAGGTACAGAACAACGTCTTCCATGTGTCCTCCCGGATCAACTCCACCTGGGGCGGTGGCCTTGTGGATATGGCTCGCTGTGAAATCATATTGGAAGTGAT
>JAKUSY010000613.1 GCA_022451445.1 Planctomycetota bacterium | reverse complement strand
TCGCTTCCAATGAAGGCGCACCAGGTGATATCGGCGTAGATCGAGCCGGGCTCCGTTTCCTTTGCCCAGACATCGAAGAGCAGCAGGTCACCCGGGCGGATCTCGGCGGAATTCTCCGCCGGCACCTCGAAGTGGGGATCGGCGGCGTTCTCGTTGACACCGACAATTGGGTCGTGGTCATTTTCATAGCCCTCCCCCCGGATTCTCTCGTTGGCGTAATCGCAGACATCCCGCTCGGTGATCGTTTTGCCGGCTCGCAGCGTGTCTCCCACAAGAGCGAAGACCTCGTCTACGAGACCCCGGATATGGGCGCCCGCGCGACGATGACTTTCTAATTGCCCGGCGCTGAGGACCGACTCGAATATCTGGATGAGGTCCGCGCTGGTGACCACATCGACCCCCGTGCTCCGCACAGCCTCGACCGTTCCGGCATCGACTCTCGAAACGTAGGGCACCTCGTTGCCGGGAGAATAATTCATCGCGATCTTCGCTGCCCCGGAGAGCGTCTCGCTCAGCGCGGCATCGAGGGACTGCCAGGTCAGGTAGACGGTTTTCGATCCCGGCAGATTATCGAGCGCGGCGGTCTCGATAGCGTGTACGAGCTTGCAGGGTTCCCCCTCGGCCGGAATGTAGTAGAACCATCTCCGCGTGCCCATTTTGCCCTCGGCGAGGCAGAGGATATTGCGGGCGATCGGGTCGCTGCCGCGGAAATCGTAGAAGAGCCAGCCGTCTATTCCGGACTCCCGGAGGGCTTCCTGTATGGCCGCGAGGTCGAAGGTTTTTGAATTGTCCATTTTGAGGGGCCTCTCTATCGTATTTTTCCGTGTAGAAATTCAGAGGGACCTGATCATAACAGAATCGAGCTGGCCTGCGTTCCCCCTTCTCCGCTGGTTCTTGCCGATCCTGGCGGCCTTCTGTCAGCGCCGGGCGGCGCCGGTTTGGGGGAAGGGAGCCGGAGGCCGGGGGCCTCCCCGGTAGAGGAAATTAAGGAGATAGACCGCGTCGGCGAGGTCGAGGGATCCATCGCCGTTGATGTCGGAAGCCTCCGCGAGGCGGGGATTCTCGCCGTCGAGAAAGAGATAGGCGATGACGGAGACCGCGTCGCTCAGGTCGACGGTGGCGTCGTCGTTGACGTCGCCTCTGAGGAAGTACAGCTCTGGGGTAAACCTGCTGATTCCCGAGGCGTCGACGTAGTTGCCGTAGCTTGCCAGCAGGATCCCGCCGTAGTGCCCCCTGCCGGGCTCGAAACCTTCGCGGCCTCCACGGGCGGCAAGGTAGAGCATGCTTCCGCCGGGTGTGCCGTGGAGGCTCAGGCGGGCCAGGGGGCTCCGGGTGAAGCCCATCGCCGGGTCGATTGTGTCGATGGAGCCCATCCCGCCTTGAAAGCCGAGGCTTGTTCCGTAGAGCTTTCCGTCAAGCCAGGCGATGTTGTAATAGCCTCCCATCCCGGTACAGAGGAGCTCTCCATCGGAGAGCTCGAGGGCGCTATCACCTAGTGCTCCGGCGAGCTGGGCGGGGCCGAAGCGCACGAGCATCTCCGATGCTCCGCCCGTCTCGCTGTCGGTCAATCCCGAGGTCACCAGGTAGAGATTCCCGGCCTCGTCAAAGGCGATCGGGCCTGAGAAGGGCGAGATGCGTGAGATGATCTCATCATTTTCAGCTTCGGGGTCGTCATCGAGGAGCCACAGGGAGTTTTCCGGTGAAGTTCCCAGGCCGGAGATGAAGCCCCTGCCGGCTATACCGGGGGGGGCGTTGCGGGGGGCGAAGGCCATATCGAAGTTGAAACCGATACGGTCGCTGAGCTGCGGTCCGCTTCCGTCCAGCGGGATCCGGTAGATGTTCTGCTGCGAGCTCTCGCCGAACCAGACGCTGGCGCCATCGGGATCCAGGGTGAGAAAGGAACCGAAAACCCCGGGTCGGAAGGAGGCGAGCACGACAACACCATGCTCAGAGTGGAGCCGGATTTCACCTCCCTCGCTGACGATGGGTTCTCTCCGGGTGGAGAGGGTGAGCCCGCCGACCTGCATCTCGAAGGGCGCGGAGGCATCGTAGTCGAAGAGATGGTCAACGCGATAGCCATCTCGCAACTCATAGGAAGCCTGCGCGTTGAGAATGGCGCCCTGGCTTACTGCGCAAACCAGGAGCAGGACTGGAAACGGTTTCATGATCATTCTTTTTTCATTTTCCCGGTACGATGGAAAACCATGCTTCAGCAGGCAGCCTGGAGTCTCGAAAACAGCTTCACGAAATTTCTCTCCTGGCGTCTTCAACCCCGAAGACCAGGATATTTTCCTGGGCAGGTCTCCT
>JAKUSY010000612.1 GCA_022451445.1 Planctomycetota bacterium | reverse complement strand
CTCGGCCGCGCGCATCGGGTGAGCCCAGGTGGTAGGCGAGCAGAAGGATCCCCAGCAGCAGGAATGTATTGGTGATTTTGAAGAAGGCTTTCATGCCGGGAATTCCTCAGAGAGACTCCAGGAAACGGTGGAGCATCAGGGTGTCCTGTTCGTTCAGGCCGGCGTAGGCGTTTCTAGACGCCTCGGCCTCGCCGCCATGGAGCATGATGGCCGCGCGTACTGTCGCCGCCCGGCCATCATGAAGGAAGGGCGGGTGAGCGCAGAGTCCCCAGAGAGGCTGGGTGCGGAACTCCGTTCCGAGCGCCTGCTTCATGGTGATGCCATCGGCAAGCTCAGGACCCATGTCGTGTAATAGGAGATCGGTATAGGGATGGATCTTGCCGATCCTGGTGTTGAGGCTCGGAACGTGGCAGGCGGTGCAGTTCAGCTCCGCGAAGATATTCGCTCCTCGCCTGACGCTGGAGGTGATCCTGCCGCGCCTGGGGGCCGCGAGGTTTTCCTGGAAGAAAACCAGCGCGATCAATTCGCCGCGGCTGAGCTCTGGGTCGCTGACCTCGTCGTAGTCGACAAGTTCATCCATCGGGGCGGCGACCTGGGCATAGGCGGTCCTGGTTCTGAACAGCTCATCCAGGAAGAATTTTTCATCTTGTGATGGGCCCATGGCGAACTCGATAGAGTTGCTGGTGATGCCCATCTGGTTGTTGAGGGCTCCGCGGTTGAAGGCCTCGATGCTGGCCGTCTGGCATTTGTAGCCAAAGCGCCCGATCTGGTTGTCTTCATCTTCGATTCGGTTGATGCGACCCGAGATGCCATCTCCGTTGAGATCCTCGGGATCCTCCCGGGAGAGAATCTCCGGGTCGGGCACCAGGCGGAAGATGCCGATACCGAACATGGGCGGCGCGTTGCGGCGCGCGACCACATCGGCCTGGTCCAGGCGAGGGGGTTCGACGCCGCTGGTTACCGGGTTGTCACGGGTACCCTTGGGGCCGTAATGCGGAATGACCATGCTGGGAAGACAGCACTCCTGCCTCTGCAGGAGCTCGTTGAATTCGGTGCAGTTAGGATAGATTTTTTCGAGCTCACCCTCGGGAGTGAATTTGCCGGCCAGGAAGAAGTCACGATAGCGTTGCGAGGAGCCTCCCTCGACCGGGTCCTCGTGACAGGAAACGCAGGAGGCAGCGTTGAAGTGGGGGCCGAGCCCTTCACTGCGCGTGAAGATCTTCTTGAAGACGGAGCGTCCGAATTCAAATGTCGCCAGCTGGCCCGCGTTGAGTCCGGGGATAGGCGCTCCGAAGCTTCCCTGGATATCAGCTTCCTCTCCTGCCGAAGAGAGAGACTCCAGGATGGCCAGCAGGAGCAGTGTGCTGAATACGGCTGAGAGGACCAGGAACGGGCGCATGGAATTTCTACCGATTATTCTCGATTTAAGAGCAAGGAGATGCCGGCTCCGGCAATAAATTGGCTTGCCGGCCACGGTCAATCTGCACAATCTGCGTTCAAGCCCCAAACATCCCAATGATATACCCTCGGGTTTCAGTTCGAGGATATAAAATCAGGAGTAGAAGGGCGGGATAAGTCGTATACTGCTGGAACTAAACGACTTGCCAAATCATTAAGCAGACTTGAAGATGTTTTTCAGCCTGGCGCCGTCGGGATTCCGGTCCCCATAAAAACTGTCTGGAAACGACTGGTTCGGCTTGTCGGCGCCTGAGGATGAAGGCCCCCTGAGCGTTTCGGCTGCCCAGGCCCTGGGAACCAACTCGCTCACTGGATCGATTATAATGCTCCGATTTCTGATTGTCATCCCAGCCATGTTTCTCCTCCTTGTCCCGCCCCGGGCCGCTGCCCAGGAAGGTGGTGATGAGTCGGCGCCCGGGGACAAGGTACCGGAGGGTCATTCCTACCACGGCGAGGCTTTCAACCAGGGGCCCCGCCAGAGAGCCTATCTGATGAAGGGCACGGGGAAGGTCAATTTTCCGGTGGCTACCGAAAATACGAAGGCGCAGGCCTTTATCAACCAGGGGGTCGGGCAATTACACGGTTTCTGGTATTTCGAGGCGGAGCGCAGCTTCAGGCAGGTGGCGGCGCTCGAGCCGAAGCTGGCCATCAGCTATTGGGGCATGGCGATGGCCAACCCGAACAACGAGAAGCGGGCGCGTGATTTTATCGCTGAGGCGGTCAAGCTCAAGGATGGAGCTGGTGAGCGTGAGCTCCTGTACATCGATGCTCTCAAGAGGTTCCTCGATGCTGGAGCGAAGAAAGCCAAGGACGGTGATAAGAGAGGGGAGCGGGAGAAAAAACGACGTC
>JAKUSY010000611.1 GCA_022451445.1 Planctomycetota bacterium | reverse complement strand
GGTTTGAAACGGCGGATTGCCGGGGAGCTCCGGCTCGAGACCACCTCCTCGTACGGGACGGTTATTCGCCGCAGCTCTGCGGGCAGCCTTCGATCCGGATACACTCGGTACCCGCGGCAGGTTGGGGACCTCCCTGGAAGAGATAGATGAGGAGGTGAATCCCATCCGCGAGGTCTACGCCGCTGTCGCCGTTGAGGTCGAGCAGGGTCCTGTTGGCCGGGTCGGAAACCTCTCCGTCCCGGCATGGGAGGCGAGCCGGGGTGCCGAGGAAGAGATGCCCGAGCAGGCTGACTGCATCGGAGAGATCGACCTGCCCATCCTGGTTGGTATCTCCGGGTTTCTGCAGGCCGCCCTCGGGAGCGGGGGTCTCGCCGAAACCGGGGGTTCCATCCCGCACGCCGCTTTCACGCCAGCTCTCGGGAGAGCCGAGCGCCTCGGGGGAGACCTCCAGGTCGCCGAGCTCAAGCGAGAAGCCCTGTCCATCGGTTCCGGCCTGCCACCGGTCGCTGTAGCTGAAGGAGGCGACAACTGTCCCGAGAGCGTCCTGGAGCTCAAGCTCTTCTCCGGCGTTGGCCAGGTTGCCGCGGTACTCTCCGGCGATGAGGATGCGGGCGACGTCGTAGCGTTCCGCGAAGGCATCGAGATCCTTGACGATAACGACGAACGCCCCCGGCGCCAGGTCAAGCACGCCCGAGGAGGTGAAGTCGAACTCGATCCCCGCGGTAAAGCGCACCCCGGTCAGGTCCAGCGAATCTTCGGAGGTATTGACCAGCTCGATGAACTCCAGGTCCTGCTGGCTCAGGGGGCTGTCTTCATCCGGGGGCCGCGGATTGTACATGATCTCGCTGATCCGCAGGGCCGACACATCGGTGGCGAAGGATCTTTCGATGAGGTTGCTCCACTCGCCTCTTCGCAGTGTCCGTGCCCGGAGCTCGGAGCTCCTCGGCAGGTTGAACGGTTCGGTGAACCTGGTGGCGGCTGCGGCCACGCGATTTCCTTCGAGTCTGGGATCGCTTCCGTCGAGGGTGTAGTAGATGCTGCCGACAGTGGCTGTCATGTTGATCTCCAGCCCGCCTCCGCCGGGAGGAATCCTGCCGTCTTCCGGCGTGATAATAGGGGGCTCGATCGCGCTGCGGGCGAGTCCGCGCTGGGCAAGCTGGGCGTAGACGAGGGATGTTCGCCTTGGAAAGTAAGTGCGGCGGAACCAGTTCAGCTCCGCGGCCCACTCCTGGCGGGTATTGTAGGGATCGTTCGCCCTCTTATCATCACCCCAGCGAGCGGTCTCGGCGGCGAGAGCCAGCTCGATGTGCCCCGCGAAGGCGTCCCATCTCGCCCGCGCCGCCTGCGCGGTGAGGACCCCATCGGCGAAGAAATGGCGTTGCACTCGGTCGCGGAAGAGAGTTCGGTACTCGTCGTTATCGAGCAGGCGCTGGTGCAGGCGGGTCGGGCGGTTGGCGTTGCTCAGGCCCGTGCGGTTTTCGTTCAGGTTCCAGAAGGTGCGCTCCGCGTCCCAGCAGAAGAACTTGTAGCCCTCTCCGGGCAGGCGCCGGCGGCCGGCGTACCAATTGTTGTGGTCCCAGTCCACGTTGCCGACGTAGAAGTTCAGGAGCAGCCAGTCGACCAGGTTGGGTACGTCGAGGTATTGCTGAATCTCTTCCCAGGCCTCCGGGGTGCCCATGCCGCCCTCGGCGATCTGCATCATGGTATTCCAGGCCCGCAGGTCGCCATCGACGGGTTCGCCGACATTGAGGGAGTCGTATTCTTCACGGTCGCCGCCGAGGTGGGCGGCCAGGAAGGGGGCGCTGGGACGCTCGATGAGGTGGTAAAGCCCCCAATAGAGGCCATTGATATAGAGATGCATGTAGTTCTGGTGGGCGCTCAGCTGTCCCATGGCCAGCTGGGCATCGCGGCACCACTGGTCGCGGATGTACTGGGCGCGGGTACGCTGGGTGGCGCTGGGGTGGAACCAGGAATCTCCATTGCCGCCGCGCAGGACGATCGTGTCGAAGCTCTCCACCGGCGAATCCTCGAAGACTGGAAACTTGAGCTTGCCGGGTCCATAGAGCTTCTTGAACATCAGGCGCATATTGTGCTTTGGACGGGTAGGCTGCCGGCTGGCTCCACCCTGCATGCGGAATCCGCAGTTGATCTGGATTCCCTCACGTCCATCAGGGTAGATAAACTCCAGCGAGGCGGGACGCTCCCATTCGACGCCGGAGCGCAGCGAATTGGAATAGATCCCGGTGGCGGGGTGGAAGAGATCATCGATGTTCATAACGATGGACAGAGACGGCATCGCGAGCAGGGAG
>JAKUSY010000610.1 GCA_022451445.1 Planctomycetota bacterium | reverse complement strand
GAAAACTCCTCCCGCAGAGCTGAGGCGAAGGCCTCGTTTGGAGCGCTCGACCAGACCGCCAGCACTCCATTCTCTTCGAGGTGGGCCCGGACCTGGCATAATCCCCCGATGGTATAGAAATCGATGTTCGCTGAATCGAGATTCTCATCGGGTGAATGATCGATATCCACCAGCATTACATCATAGCGCCGCTCGGCAGGGCTGCGGAGATACAGGAAAAAATCAGCGCGGGCTACCGAGAACCGGGGTTCGTCGCGCAGTCTTCCCGCCAGGGGAATGAGATCCCTCTCCAGCCACGAGACAACCTCCGGCAGGAGCTCGATAACATCGACCCTCGCTGCCTGGGAACAATTCAACGCCGCCTCGGCGGTATAGCCGAGGCCAAGACCGCCGACAAGAACCGCGAGGTGCCGGCCTCCATGCCATTCAATGCCAAGACTGGCCAGGGCATCTTCGCTGGCCGTATTGTAGCTGCTCATGAGAAACTCGTGATCGAGCGTGACCTCGGTGACGATCGTGCCGGGGCGCGACAGGAGCTCCCTGCGTCGCAGGCAGAGCAGGCCAATCGGGGTCTCAACGGATTCCAGTATTTCGAAAGAGGGGGTGTTCATGTAACAGGCTCCGGCTGGAGAACCCATGGAAAGGTAGCGGGGGTGTCGAAAATCCCCGGCATGTGTAAACTGTTCTCTCCTGGATATACTTCCTGCTCAGCACTCTAAGCGGAAAGCCTCCGTATGAAAGTCCCAACCTGCCAAATCTTCCTGTTTCAAATTCTCATCACCGTCGCCAGTGCCGGCCTGGGAGAGAAGATATAGCGAACGACATGCCCACCAAGGATGACATCCAGAACGCCCAGGCGACGATCAGCGGCGAACTGAGCGAGACTCCGCTGCAGCGCTCAGCGCACCTCGAGCGGCTCTGTGAGAGCGAGGTCTTCCTCAAGCTGGAGAATTACCAGGTCACGGGCTCTTTCAAGGTCCGCGGCGGGCTCAACAAGCTCTACTCCCTGGATCCCGGAGAGCGCGAGCGCGGCATCATCTCGGCCTCTTCGGGCAACCATGGGGCGGCCTGCGCTTTCGGCGCCAACCGTGTCGGCTGCCCCGTTACGGTTTGCGTTCCAGCCTACGCCTCGCCCTCGAAGATAGACCTGATCGAAAGCTACGGCGCCGAGGTAAAGCACCACGGCAATGACTGCCTCGAGACCGAGGTCTATGCGAGGTCACTCGCGAACGAGAACGGCCTCACCTACATCTCTCCCTACAATGACCCGCATATTGTCAGCGGACAGGGCACGGTCGCCGTCGAACTCCTCGAGCAGATCGACGCTCTCGACGCTGTGTTCATCTCCGTCGGGGGCGGGGGTCTCATCGCGGGAATGGGAACCTACCTGAAAGCGATGAGCCCCTCCACAGAGATCGTAGCCTGCTCGCCCGAGGCGTCGCCCGCGATGCATGCCTGCCTGGAGGCCGGAGAGATCATCGACGTACCCTGCGAGGAGACTCTCTCCGACGCCACAGCCGGGGGTATCGAGCCCGGCGCCATCACCTTTGATATCTGCCGAAAGGTCATCGACCGCTCCATCCTCGTCAGCGAAGCCGAAATCCGCTCCGCCATGCAGGATTTTATCGCCGGCCACCGCATGCTGATAGAAGGCTCGGCCGGGGTCGCCCTCGCGGCTTTCCTGAAGACCCGGGACGACTACAGGGACAAGCGGATCGCCATCATTATCTGCGGATCCAATATCAGCTCCGAGAAGCTCGAAGAGATCCTCGCCTGAATAGCTCGACAGGTTGCCCCGCGCCCTGGAAGAGACCGGGCCCCGCGCCGGCCTTCAGTCTTCCGCGCCCACATAGCCCTCGTGCTCGAGATAGAGGAGGATCTTCTGGGCAGCCTCTTCCGGAAGACAGGCGGTGGTGTCGATGACGACCTCGGCGTCTTCAGGCTCTTCGTAGGGATCGGAGATCCCGGTGAACTCCTTGATGATTCCCTCGCGCGCCTTGGCGTAGAGCCCCTTGCGATCACGCTCCTCACAGACCTCCAGGGGCGTCGACACATGGACGAGAATAAAACCTCCGCGCTGCTCTATGAGAGAGCGAACCTGCTTTCGCACCTCGTCGTAAGGGGCGATCGGCGCACAGATCGCGATACCGCCATTCTTGGAAATCTCGTTGGCGACAAAACCGATTCTCTGGATGTTGAGGTTGCGATGCTCCTTCGAGAAGCCCAGCTCCGAGGAGAGATTCTTACGGACAATGTCTCCATCGAGGAGCGTCACAGGCCTGCCTCCCGTCTCGAGCAGCTTGGCCATGA
>JAKUSY010000061.1 GCA_022451445.1 Planctomycetota bacterium | reverse complement strand
GCGGTTTCAAGCCATTCTCCAGCGACGGCACGACCTGGAAGGTTATCCCCGCCAGCTTCATCGAGAGCATTGGCCCCGATAGTATCCTTGCCGTCTTCCTGGGAGAGATGAGTACTCCCGCCGGCCTCATTCTTGTCCTTGCCGGAATTGCCGCACTGGTGTTCATCCTGCGCGAGATGACGCAGCTCGAGAAGATCGCGAAAGAACGGCTGTACGTCGTGCTGATCATGACCTTCTTCTCGCTGTTGTTCTGGGCGATCTTCGAGCAGGCCGGCAGCTCGGTGAATAACTTCACCGACCGCAATGTGGATCGTGTCAACCAAAGCAGGGACATCGGCGAAGCTGACATCGGCAAAACCATCGAAGTCCGACTGACCCAGGAACAGCTGGGTTTCACCATCGGTGACTCGAAGATGACGCTGGACCGCCTCGAAGACCTCCGCAAGCAGGCCGAGGAGAAAGAAGGGGCTGACCTGGTTGCCGTTGAGATAACCCGGGACCATCTCGGCATGGGGCTTGCTGAAGCGAAAGATGAAACCAAGGCCAGCATCTACCAGTCGCTCAACCCGGCCTACATCCTGGTTCTCGGCCTCGTCTTTACCGCGCTGTGGGGCTTCCTTGGCGCCCGAGGCTTCGAGCCCAGCACGCCAGTTAAATTCTCGCTCGGACTGGCCCAGCTCGGACTGGGTTTCGGCTGCTTCTGGATGGGAGCGGCGGGAGCCGATGACCGCGGCATGGTGGCGGTCTCTTGGCTCTATCTCGGCTATCTTCTGCAGACCACGGGAGAGCTCTGCCTCTCGCCCGTTGGCTTGTCGATGGTCACCAAGCTCTCACCGACCCGCCTGATAAGTACCGTGATGGGAATGTGGTTCCTGGCTACCGCCTTCTCGGCATTCCTCGCGGCGATCATCGCCCAGTTCACCGGTGTCGAGCATGGAGGAGCGGAAGGCAATGCCATCCCGATACCCGCGGAAACGGTTCACGTCTACGGCGATGTGTTCGGCATCCTCGCCGTCACCGGGTTGATCTCCGGCTTCATCTGCATGTTGCTCTCACCGATCCTGAAACGCTGGATGCACGAAGGCGTCGATGATGACGATGATAATGGCGACGACGACTCCGGCGGTGGAGATGAACCGGCCGATGGAAAGACGGAATCTCTGTGGGAGAAGGACGAGACGCCTGCCGCCAATATCGAGGAACCTCCAGCCCCAGAAGGTAGCGAGGCCTGAGCTCGGGGCTCTGCCGCTGTAAAAAAGTCTCTCAGCCGAGCGCCTTCTTCACGATCGCCTTCGTCCGCTCGAGCGACGTCTTCGCAACCTTCAAAGGGTCCTGCTTCCAGTACTCGGGGTTGAAGAGCTCGATCGAGAGAGCGCCGCGGTAGCCGGTGCTCCAGAGGTCCTTGAAGAACTGATCGAGCGGCGCCACGCCGAGGCCGGGGTGGACCCGGTCGCGGTCCTTGATATCCTCACGCGGGATGTCCGGGTAATCGTTGAGATGGAAACCGCCGATCAGGCTGGCGCCGAGGTGCTTCACGCCGCTAAGGCCTGAGCCGCCCTTGTAGAGGTGGTAGACGTCCGGCAGCACGCAGGCGCGCGGATGCTGCGCCTCGAGGGCGACGAGCACCGACTGCCCCAGGCGGTAGAGATTGTTCTGAAAACCCCAGACCTCGACAGCGGGGATCACCGGGAAATCTTCGGATGCAACCAGCAGGTCACGGTAGCGCTCAGCCGCGTCGAGCAGCTTGACGTCGCCGACCTTGCCTGTGGGGGGCGCGGCCATGTGGGTGCCGCCGATCTGCGCCAGCTTGTCCATGAAGACCCTGGCCTCCTCGAGCGCCTTGGCGCGCTGAGCCTTGTCATCGACCATCCAGCGAAAGAAGGCGATGGCGCCGGTGACCTTGAGACCCTTGTCGGAAAGCTCCTTCTTCAGATCGGCGAGCTTGCCGCCTGATGAGATGAATGCGTCGATCTCGTTGGGCCAGGGCTCGATGCCCGCGTAGCCCGCCTTCTCGGCGATCTCGATGGTCTTGCGGATCGGCAGCTTGTGCCCGCGCAGGGTGCTGGTGTTAAGGCTGATCGGCCAGGCGCCCGTGCGCGATTCGGGCTCGGCGGCCGCGCCGGTCGACGGGGCGGAGGCCCCCGCGGCTGCTGCGCCGGCGGCCAGGGCCGCTGTTTTCAGGATCTCACGGCGTGAAAGGTCCCGCATAGCTCACTCCTGTGCATTCTCTTGGGATATTCAAAGGGGAAAACTCCATTGATGGGACCCGATATCCGGATGCATTTCAAGCAGAGGATGCCAGCAGGGGCATCCAGCAGTTACAATTGGGGGGGAGGGCCTCCGATCCGAGGTCCTCTGTAGTACCTGAAGCGAGGGTCAAAAGAACTCATGACGCCAAGAGCCTGGATGCTCCTGGGCGCGCTGCTCCTGCTGTCCAATGGTGGGCTGCGCTCCGAGGAGATCATTCATTTCGAGCTGGTGGGTGAAAACGCCGACGCGATCCGTCTTGCGGGCGCCGCGCGTGTCGTCGATGGTGACCGCCGCCTTGTTTTATTGACCGACGACAGCCCCCAAAGCCTCGGCGCCGTGTGGGCCGGGGCCCCGGTGGCGGCATCGAGCCGTCGGATCCTGGCCCACTTTGAATACTCTCTCTCGGTTCCCGGCCCCATGCCCGTTGAAGGGGAGCTGGGCGGAGGCATCCAGTTGATCTTCGCGTACTCCGGTGAGGACCTCTCCCTCAAGGGCGGCGAATCGCTCGGGGTGGAGCCGGCCGGGACACCCTACCTCGGGGTCGCGATCGACCTTGGAGAAGATGGAGATCGGGGACCGTCCGAGCCTCACTTCGAGATCAACCGTGACAGTGATCCGGGCCTGGGGCCATCCCTGGCTGTAAACGAAGACATCCCCGACGTTCTCTCAACGGGCCTCGCCGGGGCTACGGTCCGCGTGAGCGCCCTCCTGGAAAATGGACGCCTGCGGGTGCTGGCTGCCACCGATCACGGCGGCTATGGAGCCAGGGTGGTGTTCGACGAGCCGGTCTCGATGCCGCGCACCGGCTCCCTTCGCATAGGGATCGCGGCGGCCTGCGCCGAGACCTCCGCCATCCACCGCCTCCACTCCCTCGACGTGCGACTGGAGAACCCCCGCCCCACCTTCCTGCGCGGCGACTGCAACCAGGATGGAAGCGTCTGCGGCTCGGTGAGCGACCTGGTGCGAATCGTTCAGCGCTGCTTCCTCGATAGCCCGCCGCCGCCGTGTGAGGCGGCCTGCGATGCCGACGGCGACGGCCGGGTCTGCGGAGCGGTTACCGATGTCGTCTACCTCGCCAGCTACTGCTTCCTCGGCTCGGGGATGCCGCCGCCGGCGCCGTGGCCGGGATGCGCCGCCGCGAGCGAAGACTCGCCCAGCTGTGAAGACCCCGCCTTCTGCGGCAGCGAGCTTCCGGACCCCCTCGCCTGGCTCGGAAGAAACGACCGCGGACACCGGGAGTACTTCCGCCTCATCGACGGCATGCCGATGGTGGAGATCCCTGCGGGCAGCTTCGAGCAGGGAGACGCCTTCTTTGACTTCGGCGGAGACGAGCTGCCGGTACACCGGGTAACGATCACCGAGCCCTTCCTGCTGGCAAAATTCGAGGTGAGCAACCGGCAGTACAGAAAGTTCCTCGAGGCCATCGGCTGTGATGGCCCCCGCTGCGCGGGCGGCGGCGGCTACGACTATACCGGGGCCGGCTCTGAAGATTTCGATGGCTGCCACTACCCCGAGGGTGAAGAAGGTCTCCTCTGGGCCCGCAACGGGGATTATTTCGAGAGCCTCGATTTCGCCGACCACCCGGTGGTCTGGATCGACTGGTTCGACGCGGTGGCCTACTCGCGCTGGGCGAACACCGAGACCTCCACCGACTGGGAGGACTTCCGCGTCTACGGCCTTCCCACAGTATCGCAATGGGAATACTCGGCGCGCTGGCGCGGAGAGGACGCTTCCCCCGGCCGCTACCCAGGGGGAGGCAGTGAGGGGCGCTTCAACTCTCCTGTGAACATCAACACCGAGCTCTGCAACCACGCGAACCCTCTCGGCCGCACCGACACCGTCTGCAGCCGGCCGGCGGGCCGCTCCTGGTTCGGGCTCTACAACCAGGGCGGCAACGTCTACGAATGGACCGCCGACTGGTACGTCGCTGACGCCTACACCAGCACGCCCCGGACCGACCCCTTCGCGAGCGCCGGAGCCGTTTTCAGGCAGCTGCGAGGCGGCGGCTGGTTCGGCCCCCCCTTCAGCATCCGCAGCGCCTACCGCTGCAGTTTCCGACCCCGGGATGGTGACGCCGATGTCGGCTTTCGGCCAACATCCCGGGCTCCCTGAAAGTTTCCTTTTTCCTGAAACTTGCCGTTTCTTTCGCCGTCTGTTAGAGCGTAGGGGCTGCAATCACACCTGAAACAGGAACTGAAACGGCATGTTGAAGCTGAAACACGGGCACCGGGCCCATCCCGGATCGTTGAAAAACTTCGCCTTGCTCTTTGTCTGCGCCAGCCTGGCGCTTCTCTGCCTTCTCACGCTCGATGCCGCCGCCCGGAAATCCGCAGGTAAAGAGGAAAAGGAAAAGCCCGATGGGCTTGAATTCGAGCTGACCGAGGGCGGCGCCAAGGCCGCTGCCGCTCCGGAAGATGCAGGGAAACCCGCGCAGGCGAAGGTGCTGGGAGAAAAAGACATCGGCGCCGTACTCGAGCGCCTGGGCAAAGAGAAGCCCGATGCGAAAGAGACGGGATTTTCGTTTCCGGCCTCAACCCTGCCGCCGCCGCGGACAGGAACGACGATCAGGGAGGCTTTTCCTCCACCGAAAACAGTAAAACCCATCGAGGTCCCCGCCAACGAGAAGCTCGAGGTGCTGCGCTTCCAGCCGGAGGGAAGCCTGCCGCTGGCATCCCATCTCAGCGTGACCTTCTCCGAGGCGATGGTGGCCCTCGACACCCACGACGCCCTCGCCGCCGGCGAGCTGCCCGTAATACTCACCCCGGCGGTCAAGGGAAGCTGGAGATGGGTCGGGGCAAAGACCCTGTTCTTCGAACCACAGGGAGAAAAGGGGAAAGCCCGGTTTCCGATGGCCTCCATCTACAAGGTTGAGATCCCCCGGGAGACGAAAAGCGCTTCCGGCGTGAAGCTGAAAACGGAGGTCTCCTGGACCTTCAGCACCCCGGCGCCCACCATCGTCACCGCCTGGCCGCAGGGAGGCCCCAGGCGGCTCGACCCCGTCATGATCCTGGTCTTCGACCAGCGAATCAATCCCGGAGCTGTCCTCGAATACGTCCCGGTCCAGGCCGGTGGCAAAAAATACTCCCTCCGGATGGCGAGCGAAGCCGAGCTCGCCGCCGATCCGAGGGCGAAGAATATCTTCGCTGCCGCTCCCGCGGACCGGAGGGTGGCCTTCCGCGCGACCGACAGGTTCCCCACCTCCAGCAAAGTAACCATCCAGGCTGAAAAGGACCTTCCCTCTCTCGAGGGCCCCCTGAAGACGACGAAGACACAGACCTTCTCCTTCAAAACCTACGCGCCCTTCAAGGTCACGGAGCACCGGTGCTATTGGAACACGTACCAGAAGAAAGACTGTCCCCCGGGGCAGCCAATGATGATCTACTTCAACAACCCGGTCGACGCGAAGCTCTTCAAGGCCTCCCAGGTCGAGATCGAGCCGGAGCTCGAGGATATGCAGGTTAACATCTACGGCTCCCAGCTTCATATCCGCGGCCGCACCCGTCCCCGCACGGCATACACCGTCATCCTCGACCCGGCGCTGAAAGACACCTTCGCCCAGGAGCTCGGCAAAGAGGTCGCGCTCTCTTTTTCCTTCGGCGCGGCGCCTCAGCGTTTCTTCTCCAATTCCGGCAGCCTGGTGGTAACCGACCCGGCCGGTCCCCCGCGCTTCAGCGTCTACTCGATCAACTACGAAACGATCCTGGTCGATGCCTACCGGGTGAAACCCGCCGACTGGAACGCCTACAACAAATACCTGCGGGACTCCCGCAACAGGAAATCCAAAAGCGTCCCGCCGGGGAAGAAGCTCTTCACGACCCGGGTCGAGACCAGG
This sequence comes from Planctomycetota bacterium, assembly GCA_022451445.1. Taxonomy (GTDB): domain Bacteria; phylum Planctomycetota; class UBA8108; order UBA8108; family UBA8108; genus UBA8108. Next base: position 4,968 of record JAKUSY010000061.1, on the reverse strand, counting down.
GGAGCTCCCGATGAGCTGACCGAAACGGCCATCGATCTGCGCCCCGTTTTCGATGAGCTGGGCAACCAGGTAATCCTCGTCATCCGCCCGCTCAAGGAGCCTAAAGAACGACGCGTCCAGATCGTCTCCTGGGTCCAGCGTACTCGGATCGCCGTCGACGCCTTCGCCGACAGCGGCAAGCTCCTGGTCTGGACCAATTCGCTCCTCGATGGATCCAGCCTCGAGGGAGTAGAGGTCAAGATCGAGCCGCATGGCCTGTCGGGACGCGCCGACAAGAACGGGCTGGGGAGCTTCGACCTCCCCAAGACGATAAATGCCAAGGCCGTACTCGGCAAACTGCTGAACAAGAACGCCACGGGCACCATCACCGCCACCCGCGGCGACGACACCGCCTTCCTGCCGGAGACCACCTCGTGGTGGAGCACGCAGAGCGCCTGGAAAAACAACCCGCCCAACGACTCCTACACCTGGCACGTCTTCGATGACCGCGGCATGTACCGCCCGGGTGAAGAGGTCCGGATCAAGGGCTGGGTCCGCCGCAGGGTCAACTCCCTCGGCGGCGATCTCGAGGCCCTGCCCGAGAGCCTGCGCAGGATCTCCTACAAGGCGCAGGGCCCCCGGGGCAACGAACTTGCCAAGGGCGAGGTGAAGGCCAGCGAGCTGGGCGGCTTCAATCTTTCGTTCCGCCTGCCGCCCGGGGTAAACCTCGGCCAGGCCTATATCCGGTTCGGTTTCCTGGGGGTCGCCGGACGAAACCCCGGCCAGCATGGACACGGCTTCCAGGTCCAGGAGTTCCGGCGTCCCGAATTCGAGGTCAACGCCGAGAAGAGTCCCGGCCCGCATATCGTGCTCAAGCAGGCGACCGCGACAGTGACCGCGGCCTACTACGCCGGCGGCCCACTTCCCGACGCCCCGGTGGGCTGGGTGGTCACGCAGTCCCCGGCAAGCTACTCACCTCCCGGCCACTCCGACTTCATCTTCGGAACCTGGATTCCCTGGTGGCGCTTTGACAGGCACTTCGGAGGACGTTTTGGCGGTTCCCAGGGAAAGGCTGAAACCTTTACCGGCAAGACCGACGATGCCGGCCTCCACCGCCTCGGCCTCCGGTTCAAGGCGGTCAAGCCGCCGCGGCCCACGACCCTCACGGCCAGGGCGAGCGTCAGCGACGTCAACCGCCAGAGCTGGAGCGCGACGACAACTCTGCTCGTCCACCCCTCGAGCGTCTACGTCGGCCTGCGCAGCGAAAAGACCTTCGTCGACGAGGGGAAGCCCCTGCGCATCGATTCGATCGTCACCGACATCGACGGCAAGGTCCTCGCTGGGAAACCCTTCGAGCTCCTCTGTATCCGCCAGCGCTGGGTGCAGGAAAAAGGCGTGTGGCTGCAGAAAGATGACGTTGTCGCCCGCAGGAAGATGACCTCGGACAAGGAGCCCGTCGAGGCGGTCTTCGCCGCCCTGCCCGGCGGCACCTACCTGCTGCGGGCACTCGTCTCCGATGCGAAAGGGCGCAGGAACCAGAGCCAGATGACGCTCTGGGTGGCCGGAGAAAAACGCCCCGAGAATCGGCGCCTCGAACAGGAAGCCGTCACCCTGATTCCCGACGGCAAGGAATACCGGGCGGGAGAGACCGCGCGAATCCTCGCCCAGCTGCCCTTCTCCCCTGCCGAGGCCGTCATCACGCTGCGGCGCTCAGGCATCGTCGAGACCCGGAGAGTGCGGGTCGAGGGAGGAACCCACACCATCGAGATTCCCATTCGCGACGACATGGTCCCCGGCATCTCGGTGCAAATCGACCTGGTGGGTTCAGCAAAACGCCTCGGACCCGGCGGCAAGCCGGACAAGAAGCTTCCGGCCCGGCCGGCCTACGCCTCGGGCTCCCTCGCCCTCAAGGTGCCTCCCTACACGCGCACTCTCAAGCTGCAGGCGAAGCCCGAGGTGGACAAGCTGGTGCCCGGCGGCGAGACCTTCGTCAACGTCTCGGTCCACGATGCGAAAAACAAGCCCGTCAAGGGCGCCGAGGTGGCCGTTGTGGTCATCGACGAGGCGATCCTCGCTCTCACCGGCTACAAGCTGGCCGATCCCCTCGAGACCTTCTACCGGAACCGCTCACCCGGAGTTCGCGATTACCGGCTCAGGAGCTATGTGCAACTGCGCGAATTCGTCGAGCGGCTGGCGTTGCTGGAACAAGCCAAGGAAGGCTTCGCGGCCGCCGAGGAGGGGGATGCCGAATCGGCAATGAAACTGGGCGCGCCCCCCGGCGCTGCCGGGGGAAGAAATCGCATGATGAAAAGCGGGAAAAGACTGCGGGCAGACGCCAGCTTCGCAAGCGAAGACAAAGCCGGCGGCGGAGCGGAAGCCATCTCCATGCGCAGCAACTTCAACGCCCTCGCCCTCTTCGCCGCGGAGGTTCCCACCGATGCGGATGGTACGGCCCAGGTCAAGCTGAAGCTCCCCGACAGCCTGACTCGCTACCGCATCATGGCGGTCGCCGTCGCCGGCTCGCGCCAGTTCGGTTCCGCCGAGAGCACCATCACAGCCGAGCTGCCGCTGATGGTGCGGCCCTCGCCGCCGCGCTTCCTGAACTACGGCGACCGCTTCGAGCTGCCGGTGGTGGTACAGAACCGGACCGCGAAACCGATCGAGGTGCTCGTCGCCCTGCGCGGAGCCAACGTCAGGCTCACCGCCGGAGCCGGGCGGAAGATCACGGTTCCCGCCTCCGACCGGGCCGAGGTACGCTTCCCCGCCGCCACCATGCTGCCCGGCACGGCTCGTTTCCAGGTCGCCGCGGTCAGCGGCAAGCTCTCCGATGCCGCCGATGTCACGATCCCCGTATGGACGCCGGCCACCAGCGAAGCCTTCGCCACCTACGGCCAGATCGATGGGTCGCAGCCCGGACAGAACGCCATCGTGCAGGCTGTGGCGGCGCCGGCCAACGTGGTCCCCGGTTTCGGGGGAATCGAGATAACGACCTCATCCACCACCCTCCACGCCCTCACCGATGCCTATATCTACCTGGCCAACTATCCCTACGGCTGCGCCGAGCAGGTCGCCTCCCGCATCCTGGCCACGGCCGCCCTGCGCGATGTCCTGTCGGCCTTCGAGGCCGAGGGCCTGCCGGACCCCAAGGACATGATCGCCGCGGTTGGACGAGACCTGAAGAAGCTCCAGGGCCTTCAGTACTCCGATGGAGGCTTCGGCTGGTGGAGCAGAAAGCACCGCTCCTCCCCCTACCTCAGCGTCCACGTCACCCACGCGCTCGCCCGCGCCAGGCAGAAGGACTTCACTGTTCCCCAGGATATGCTCAGAAGAGCCCAGCGCTACCTGGAGAACATCAGCAAGTACCTGCCCGCCAGCTATCCCGAGGAATGCCGTACGACCATCAAGGCCTACAGTCTCTACGTCCGCAAGCTCCTCTCCGGAAAGAAGGTGCCCGACAAGAAGACTCTCGTTGAGGCGCGCAAATTGCTGGCCGACACGCCGGCGAAGAAGACACCGCTGGAGGCCGCCGCGTGGCTGCTCAACGTCATCGCCAGCGATCCGGATTCCCGAAAGGAGCGCGCCGCCGTCCTCAAGCGCTTCGGACAGCTCGTCACCGAGACCGCCTCCACGGCCCAGTTCACGACCTCCTACGCCGACGGCGCCCACCTGCTCCTGCACAGCGCGCGGCGCACCGATGCAATCATCCTCGAGGCGATGATCAACACCGCCCCCCAGAGCGACCTCATCCCCAAGGTGGTGAAGGGGCTGCTCGCGCACCGCACGAAGGGCCGCTGGAGGAATACGCAGGAAAACGCCTTCGTGCTCCTGAGCCTCGACCGCTACTTCCAGGTCTTCGAGGCCGAGGAGCCCTACTTTGTGGCGCGCGCCTGGCTTGGAGATGACTTCGCCGGTGAGCACGATTTCGAGGGGCGCAACACCGACTACCATCACATCTCCATTCCGATGGAAAAACTGAACAAGAAGAAGAATCTCATCATCAGCAAGGAAGGCAAGGGACGGCTCTACTACCGCCTGGGGCTGCGCTACGCGCCCGCGAACCTGAACCTCGAGTCCTCCGACCATGGCTTTACAGTGGAGCGTTCCTACGAGGGAATCGATGATCCCGCCGACGTCAAACGCGACAAGGACGGCACCTGGCGAATCCGGCTGGGAGCGAAGGTGCGGGCGAGGATCATGATGGTCGCCCCCGCCCGGCGCTACCACGTCGCCCTTACCGATCCGCTGCCCGCCGGGCTCGAGCCGCTCAACCCGGCGCTGGCGGTGACCGGCGGCCTGCCCCCTGAGGGCCCCGGCGGAATCACTCCCCGCAAAGGAGGAAGCTGGTGGCGGCGGGGAACCTGGTACCAGCATCAGAACCTGCGGGACAACCGGGCCGAGGCCTTCTCGTCACTGGTCTGGGCCGGGGTTCATTCCTACTCCTACGTCGCCAGGGCCACGACCCCCGGCACCTTTGTCGTACCGCCGGCGAAGGCCGAGGAGATGTACCAGCCGGAGACCTTCGGCCGCAGCGCGAGCGCCAGGGTCATCGTCGAGTAGGTCATCCCCGGACACTCCTCACTTCTTCGGCCAGTCAAGGTGCCGGTGAAGAAAGTCGAAGGTGCCCTTGCCGTTGATGGTATGCGGGCCGACGAACCACTCGATCTCGCAACGATCGCCGATACCCAGCCGCGCCGCGTAGGTAAAGCGAACCTTGGCGAACTCGTAGGCTACCGTCTCATCCGGAGCCACCCCGTCAAAATGGCCGCGCTCGACCATGAACGGCCGCGGCGCGATCAGGCGCGCCATCTCGGCGTAGTTGAAGGTGCTGCCGAGGTCGAACTCGAAGATCTCGTACTCCCCGGTCCACACGTAGCTGTAGCGACTGCGCGTCGAGGTGGTTTTCCAGACCCACTCGTTAAAATCGGCCGAGCAGATTGACAGGCAGTATTCCTTCACCAGCGGCGGAACACGCATCGCCGTCTTGCCGCC
>JAKUSY010000609.1 GCA_022451445.1 Planctomycetota bacterium | reverse complement strand
CGTGGGGGGAAAGCCGGGAATCGTAATGAGATTAGAGCTCACACAGAAGCTCCAGCAACAGCAGGTGCTGGTTCCGCAGATGATCCTCTCGATGGACATTCTGCTGCTGCCGACACTGGACCTCGAGCAGCGGATCCAGCAGGAGTTCAGCGACAACCCCGCCCTCGAGCTCGTCGAGCAGGAGGCGCGGGACAAGCCGATCGCCAACAGCGAAACGGCTGAGCGGGGCGAAGCGGAGCCTACGCTTCACGAGAGACTGCGCGATTCCGGCAGCTGGTCCTTTGACGAGAGACGCCCCCGAAAATCTTCGAATCGCTCCAGCGATGCCAAGCACGCAGCGCTGCAGAACGCTCCGGACAAACCCCCCGGGCTCAAGGAGACGCTGATGGAACAGCTGCGCCTCCAGACAATCCCCGGGCGCATCCGTGATATTGGTGAGGACATCATCAGCGGCCTCGACAACCGCGGCTACCTCGGCTGCGAGGCCGAAGAGCTGGGAGACTGGATCGAGGGAAGACCCTCCACCGAAGAGATCGAGCAGGCCCTCGAGACCGTTCGCGGTCTCGAGCCGGCGGGCGTCGGCGCCACCGACCTGCGGGACTGCCTGCTCCTTCAGCTCCAACGAGACGGTGGAGACCGCCGGCTGGAGGAAGCGATCATCCGCAACCACCTGCTCGACCTGGGCCTGAACAAGCTGCCCAAGCTGGCCAGGGAGCTCGGCTACCCGGTGGAAGAGATCAAGGAGGCCGCGAAGCTTATCAGCTCGCTGGATCCGATGCCCGGCAGGCAAATCGAATCGGAGGAGACCGTGTATATCCGGCCTGATGTGCTGGTCGAAGAGATCGATGGCGAGCTGGAGATCAGCATGCTGGATTACTCGCTGCCCCAGCTCGAGATCAGCCGTTCGTGCCGCACCGCGCTCAAGGATGCCAGCAGCGACCGCAAGACCAGCGCCTTCCTGCGAAAGAAGATCGAGTCCGCCAAGTGGCTGATGCACGCGATCGAACAGAGGCAGAGAACCATCAAGGATATCGCGCTGGCCATCGTTGAATACCAGCAGGACTTCATGCTCGAGGGTCCCAAGCGACTCAAGGCGCTGAAGATGCAGACGATCGCCGATACCGTGGGCGTCCACCTCTCCACCATCAGCCGTGCGATCAAGGGCAAATACATCGAAACCCCCTCGGGCATCTACGAGCTGCGCTACTTCTTCACCGGCGGCGTTGATAACGCCAAGGGAGAGATCGAATCGAGGCGAAATGTCCACCGCAGGATCCAGGAGCTGATCGAGAGAGAAAACAGTGAGAAACCCTACAGCGATACCGCGATCGCCCACCTGCTCCAGGAGGAGGGGCTCAAGATCGCCCGGCGGACAGTGACGAAATACCGCGAGCATGTCGGAATCCCGGCCTCGAGACTGCGCCGCTCGTATTGAAGCTCCTCCGGAGAGCGTCTGGAGGCGGGCTGATGGTATAGGTGGGATCAGCTGTGGACAGGACCAGTTGGACCATGCCTGTTGGGTTCGGTTCAGGCTTGCGCGAAGATATATAGTTGGGATGGAATGAGGCGGGGCTCTCCGGAGGTTGCATTAAATTCCTGGCGCGGCGCGGTGATGCGACCACCCCGGTAAGGAATGCAATCCCCTCGCCAAAACCCGGAGCGTGGCGGCTTTTTCTCCAAGTAGCTCTGCCCGGAAGGGGTTAGGCGACCGGGTCCGCCGCCCAGCTGCCCGCACGGCCGTCCGAAAGCGGACAGAGGCGGCCGCAAACGCGCTCCTGTAGAATACGGTCGGGAAGCCGGAAGGTTTATTCGATATAATCCATCCTCATGCGACTCCACAAATACATCGCCGCCTGCGGTTATACCTCCCGCCGAAGGGCCGAGCTTCTCATCCAGGCCGGCAGGGTATTGGTGAACGGCAAGTCCCTCATGAGTCTCGGTGCCAAGGTCAAGCACGGGGATGTGGTCACCGTGAACGGCGAGGAGATCAGCCTGCCGGAGCCCAGGACCATTCTATTCAACAAGCCGCCCGGGATCATCACGAGCACCCACGATACGCACGAGCGCCTGACCGTGATGGACTACCTGCCCCCCGCCCTCATAGATTGCGGGGTGTTGCCGATCGGCAGGCTCGACCGGGAGACCGAGGGGCTCCTGCTGATGACCAACATCGGCGAGCTGAACCACCGCATCACCCATCCGAGCTTCGAGATCGAGAAGGAGTACGTCGCCCTCCTCAACGGCAAGCCGTCAAAAGACGCCCTCGACCTGCTGGCTACGGGCGTGCAGATCGACGATCACCTGACGGCGCC
>JAKUSY010000608.1 GCA_022451445.1 Planctomycetota bacterium | reverse complement strand
GGCCTGTTTACGCTCCCGGCCTGCGCCCCTCCCTCAGAAGAGACAGAGCGGGAAAGCACCCCGCATAGCCAGGCGAGTCCTCCTCCCGGAAAAACAGAAACCGCCGAGATACGCTTCACCGGGGCCAGGATATTCGTCCCCTCAGGATCCGATCGAAAGAGTCCTGAATACCTGCTCGCCCCCATCATCGTTCACGAAACTTCGAATGGTTCGCGGACAGGGCATCCCGGCTGGCAGGGTGACGAGAAAAAGAACCCGCTGGTCTACCTGGCACGCTCCGTGGTTGAAATCCACGGAGTCGCCCACCCGCAGCTCATCTACAGCTGGCGCTATGGAGATTCGGCGAAAACGGCGGAAACCGCCAATGGAACGGTCCGGATCCTCCGCATGACGCTTGACTCGAGCGGCTACCCCGCTATCTACGAGATCCTGGCCGGCAACGGTGAATTGGCGACCGTGCATGTCTCCAGAGGGCTCGAGCAGGAATCCTCACAGGAGCATGGGAAGCCCCTGCCCGGAAGGAAATACAGCGTAGAAAGCGGCCCCGGCATCAAGGTCGCGGGCCTGGTCGAAGACGGCCCCCTGGCGCTGGGCCCCCTGGTCTTTGTCTCATTGGATGGGAAACGAGTCGTCTCCCTCAGCTGCCGCTGCAGCCCATCGAGAATCGACAAGGTGGACGAAAGCCTTAATTATGATCTCCTTCCCATCACGAAAGCCGACGGCGGCGAGAACGGGATCCCGGCCATCCTTCCTCCCACGGGCCAGACGCTCGGCGCGCTTCGAATTCCCCGGAAATTCTGATGCACAGGTAACCGGGGGCATCGCCCTAACCCCTTGAAAAATCTTCACTAAGCGAGCCAGCACGGCGATTCCCGAAGCTTCCGATTCGCGGAAAAGTCACCGCCGAGAGACTTTACAGTCGTATTCGAGGTGTTAGACTGTGGGACTCCACTGCGGTGGAGCCACACCCCCGGAACCCGACGTGGCCGGGGGGTACCGTTTTCACAGAGGCTATATCCGGAAAGGACAGATCCTCATGCCAAGGTACTCCAAATTTTATTCGCAGGCCAAAGTCGGCGCCAAGATGGCCAATGGCAAGATCTACATCGACTATAAAAACGTCGAGGAGATCCGCCGTCTTCTTTCCGCCAACGGAAAGATGTCCTCGCGCCAGCGCACCAAGCTGAGCGCCATGATGCAGCGGCATGCCTCAACGGCGGTCAAGCGCGCCAGGTACATGGCCTTGTTGCCGTACGAAGGCGACAATCGCTGACTACCGACGGTGAAGGATTCCCGAGTGGGAACCGGAACCTCAATACGCCTTCGCGAAAACCGTAAGCCGGCTGCCGGGCTTGCCGGTGAAGATGCAGTCCCCAACATCCGCTTCACCATCGACCGGTATGCAACGCGGCGTCACCTTCAATTCCTTGAGGAGCTCTTCGCCGCCCCCATCGTCGGCGAAGTATGAAAGCGCGAAGCCGCCGGCAAAGCCGCCCTCTGTCTCCGTGGCAAAAAACTCCCTGAACTCATCGACATTATCGACAGTCCTGGTCCTGTCTTCGCGGAATTTCAGGGCGCGCTCGAAGAGGTTCTTCTGGATCTCGCCGAGGAGATCGGGCACCTGCGCGACGAATTCTTCGCGCGAGACGCCACTCTTGTCCTTGGGGGAGCAGTCACGCCGTCCCATGAAGACGGAGTCGGAGGCCATGTCCCGGGGGCCCACCTCGAGCCGGATCGGAACTCCCTTTTTGATGTGCTGCCAGACCTTCTCTCCTCCGCGAATATCGCGGCTGTCCAGTTCCACGCGGACCTTCGCATCGTCGAATGTCTGCGCCCCTATTTCGGCTTTCAGCTTGTCACAATAGCCCAGGACCTCGGCCCGCTCTTCATCGCCCCTGAAGATCGGGATAATCACGACATGACGGGGAGCCAGCCGCGGAGGAAGCACGAGGCCATCGTCGTCTGAGTGCGTCATGATGAGACCACCGACCAGCCGGGTTGAAACACCCCACGAAGTGGTCCAGGCGAAGCCCTCCTGGCCCTCCTGGAAAAGTAACTTGATCTTGCAGGCCCTTAAATAATTCTGGCCGAGGAAATGGGAGGTCCCCGCCTGCAGGGCCTTGGGATCCTGCATCATCGCCTCGATGGAGTAGGTATTCAGAGCTCCGGGGAATCGCTCAGCCCTGGTCTTCTCACCCTTCAACACCGGCATCGCCATGTACTCCTGGGCGAAACGTCCGTAGAGATCGAGGATCGCCAGGGTTTCCTCTACGGCATCGGCCTCGGTGGCATGAACCGTAAGCCCCTCCAGCC
>JAKUSY010000607.1 GCA_022451445.1 Planctomycetota bacterium | reverse complement strand
CATGATCTCGGCGGTGACCCGGGCCTCCTCGGCGACGGGGATGTCGATGGTGCCGGCCGAGATGAGGAGGATCTCTCCTTCGCGGGCAGGAGGCTCCTCCTTTCGAACCGTGACGCAGCGCGCCTGTTCGTGGTACTCGGCCAGGTCGCTGGCGGCGCGGATGGCCTCGAAGGCCTCCTCATCGGCTCTCGTGGCCAGCAGCAGGGGTGAGTTCTCGAGGATGCTGGCGGCGATCCCGGTGATGTCGGAAGGCTCCTTGCCCTGGCAGAAGATGACCTCGGGGAAGCCGCAGCGCAGCTCGCGGTGATGATCCACCCGGGCATAGCCGAGGTCCTTGAAGGGCAGGTCCCTCAGCGAGCTGACGGCATCCTCTATCGGGGTCTTGCCTTCGCTGACCTCCACGAGGAGTTTCCTGATCTGTTCTTCGTTCATCTTCGAGTTTCGCTCAGTCGCTGGCCATGGATGAAGCCTCGAGCGTCAGCTCGTGCGTGTCCTCGTCCTCGAGCAACCTGCAGCCCAGCCCGGCGATCATGGCGCCGTTGTCGGTGCACAGCTCCAGGTCGGGGAAGCGGACATCGATTCCTTCCTTCTTTGCCATATCTTCGAGCCTCGAGCGCAGGTAGCGGTTGGCGGCGACCCCGCCGCCGAGGATGGCGCGGTTCAGTCCTTCGCGTCCCAGCGCCCGCCGCAGCTTCTCGATGAGGACGTCGACGACGGCGGTTTCGAAGGAGGCGGCGACATCCGGTATCGAGATGCCCTCGAGCAGCGGCGCGTCACGGCCGCAGTCCTGCCCCTTGACGTGGTAGAGGACGGAGGTCTTGATGCCCGAGAAGCTGAAATCCAGGGAGCGGGGCTCCAGCAGGGTTCTCGGGAAGCGTACGGCCTTGCGGTCTCCCTGCTCGGCTTCACGCGAGATGGCGGGTCCACCTGGATATTCGAGTCCGAGGATCGCCGCCGCCTTGTCGAAGGCCTCTCCCACGGCATCGTCCTGCGTCGTGCCGAGCGGCTGGTGGGAGGTCCAGCTGTCGCTGCGGTAGAGCGATGTGTGTCCGCCGGAGACGACCAGCGAGATGGCAGGGAAGGCAGCCTCGGTCTCGGGCATGGGCTCAAAGGGCTCCTCGCTCTTCATCCAGGCCGCGTAGATATGGGCCTGGATATGATCGACTCCGATGAGGGGGATTCCCCAGGCCAGGGACAGGCTCTTGGCGGCGCTCAGGCCCACCAGCAGGGCTCCGATGAGGCCGGGTCGGTGAGCTACGGAGATGGCGTCGATGTCCGGGGGCGAATCCTGGTCGTTCCAGCAGCCGGCATCGTTGAGGGCGCGCTCGATGAGGCGGGAGATGACCTCCACATGAGCCCGGCTGGCGATCTCCGGCACCACCCCGCCGAAGCGCTCATGCAGCGGCACCTGGCTGAGGATGCAATTGGAGAGGATGCGGTAGCCATCTTCGACGATGGAGACACCGGTCTCATCGCAGGTAGTTTCGATTCCGAGGACTTTCATATTGGTGATGCCCGGCCGCTGCGGGAAGCTTCAGTAACGTGTCAACATAGGTCCACCGCAGCCAAAGAGCAAGCGCAGGCAGGGGGTCCCGTACGGTATCTTTTTCCTGCCGCGATGAGAATATGGGGCGGTATTGACAAGGCCTGTCGCCTTTGGCTAAATGACGCCTCACACCTGGCGGATTTCTCCGCGAAGAAGAATCGCTATCAGGTGCGCGGATAGCTCAGTTGGTAGAGCACTAGACTGAAAATCTAGGTGTCCCCAGTTCAAATCTGGGTCCGCGCACCATTTCTTCGCCAGGCTGTAAGTACTTACCGAACCTCACTCAAGAGGTACCCCAGCGAAACTCGTTGTTGAGGTGGGAGCGAACTAAGTTCCTCCTTCAACCGTATACAAACGTATACAAAATTCAGGGTTTTGCTCATGAGGAAACCAGGCTACCGCCGGCAGAGGCGGAAGAACCGTATCGACCTCGCTTTTATCGAGGTCGATGGACAGCGTATCTATCTTGGTGACTATGGTAGCGACGAGAGTGGTCGCGAATACAGGAGGCTCGTGGCCGAGCTCCTTGTCTCCAGGGGGATGCCTGCAGCCCCCGAACAATCCATAACCGTTGCAGAGCTCCTCGAGCTGTACCGCAGCTACGCCATGGAATACTACGGGGCAGCCGATGGCAGCTCCGTAGGGGAGTTCGAGAGCTTGAAGCCGGTGCTCAAAGTACTGGAGGGGCTCTATGGTCACACCGACATAGCTGACTTTGGTCCCCGTGCCCTCAAGGCGCTGCGGGAACTGCTTATCGACCGCGGGGGA
>JAKUSY010000606.1 GCA_022451445.1 Planctomycetota bacterium | reverse complement strand
ATTGGAGAGGCTCAAGTCACAGCGGCGTATCACGGCGAAGCTCAAAGAGGAGCAGGAACGATTGCTCGATGAGACCAGGGAGTTCCTGGGAGAGAAAGAGGGTGTGCAGGGACTCGAGAAGCTGCAGGAGCTCATCAGGAATGTCCGGAAGATGCAGCAGGGCCTCGTGAAGGGAGAGTCGGCGGAGAAAATCGACTCCTCCGGCGAGGGGAAGGATCGGGAGGCGCTCGATCGGGCGCTGGATGCCGCTCGTGCTCTCCAGGACCTGCAGAAACGCGTGAACGAGGGTCTGGACAAGCTGCCCAGCAGTGATGAGCGCGCGAGCGATGAGCGGGAGATAGTCGATGCCAAGAAAGCTATAGAAGAGCTAGATGAGCTCATCAGGCAGGCTCGAGGGCTTACGCAGGATTCCAGGGAGCTTGGCTCCAGGTCGGCCGAGCTGGGCCGTATGAGTGAGACCGCGAAGGGCGAGAGCCCGAAAGGTGAAACATCGGAGTCCTCTGAGGGGAAGCCCGTGGAAACCGGGAAGGCAGGTAAGCCGGGCGAAAAAAATCAGGAGGGGGAGCGTCCTTCCGGCGGTGAGGCCGGCAAGAAAAATCCCGGAGACGGGGAGAAGAAACCGGCGGAGACAGGCGAAAAATCCGGCGAGGGGCAGGAAGAGAAGGGTGAGACGAACCCTGAGCTCAAAAAAGGCGTCAGTGAGCTCGAGTTGGCTCGAGCTGCCCAGGAGATCTCACGTTTGAAGGATGAGCTGCAGGAACGTTCGCAGGAGCACCAGGGCAACCTTCAGCGCACCGAAGGCAAGTTCAAGGAGTCGGCGCTGCCTGAAGAGGCCAGGGAGAACGTCTCGGCCGCCACAGGCAAGAACAAGCAGGCCTCCGAGGACATTCAGCGCGGTGACTACCAGGGCGCCGAGCGAAGCCAGGAGGCCGCCACGCAGGAGCTCGAGAAGGCCCGGGAAAAAATTGCCGGCCAGCTGAAGGAGGCGATGGCCAGGAACGCTCTCCAGACCGCCGGCCTGGAGCAGGAAGAGCAGCGGCTGGCGCGCCAATCATCTTCGGCTTCAGAGGAGCTGGCGCAGGAGTCGGAAAAAAGTCGCTCGCAGACCGCGAAAGATGCCCTGCAGAGGGGAGCATCCCTCTTTCAGAAGGCCGCGCAGGCGATGCGGCAGACCCGTGAATCGCTCAATGAGGCGCGCCAGGAGCAGGCCCGGCAGTCCGGCAAGGAGGCCGAGGCCGCTCTCGCGCGTGCCGGCAAAGAGCTGGAGGATGCCAAGCGCGATCTGGCGGGACGTTCTGAACAGCAGAAGAAACAGGACCTCGAGAAAAAGCTGGCCCGCAAGACGAACGAGGCCGCCCGTGAGGCGAAGCGGCTCGAGCGCAAGCTGCGCCGCAAGGATGAGCAGGAGGAGCCCGAGCGATTGCGGGAGGCGGGGCAATCCCTCGAAGAGGCCGCGCGAAAGATGACGCAGTCGGCGGAAGCTTCCAGCCAGGGACGCCAGGAATTGAGCCGCAAGCGCCGGCAAGAGGCGCTCGATCGTCTGAAGAAGGCTGAAGAAGCTGTCGAGAAGAAGAAAGAAGACCAGCTGGCAAGGCTGGAGCGGCGCAAGCGCTTCGACAAGCAGGCCGGCGAGCAGCAGGAGTTGGCTCGTCAGACCTCCCAGGCTGCCCAGCAGGAACAGTCTTCAGGGCAGCGGTCCCAGCAATTGGAGGAGGCCGCCAGGGAGATGGAGCAGGCCTCGAAGAACCTGGAGCAGGGCAATCCCGAAGAGGCTGAGGAGATCCAGGAGGAGGCGCGCGCGTCGCTCGAAGAGCAGGAGGAGGAGCTCAGGCAGGAAGAGGAGAGCCTCGAAGAGCTCAAGCGTGAGCAGGAGCTGGTCTCGATGATCAAGGAGTTGACAGAGGCGAAAGATGCCCAGCTGAAGATCAACGCTGAAACCGCCCAGGCTCAACAGCAGAGACCTGAGGGTCGCCTGAGCCGCCGCCGCCGGGCTCTTCTGCAGCGTATGCTCGAACCGCTGGCCGGGCGAGAGGGGGAACTGGCTGACAGCATGCTCGCTCTTATCGAACGCCTCGAGGAGGAATCATCACGAGTTTTCAGCTTCATGCTGAAAAACGTCAGTGCCGATATGCAGCAGGTCCGGGATCTTCTGCTCGAACTCGAGACGGACTCTTTTACGCAATTCCTGCAGAAGGGTCTCGTGGTCGATATCGAGAGAATGATCGCTTCCCTGGAAGAACAGCTGGAGGTGATGAAACGTCAGCAGCAGCAACAACAGCAACAGCAACAGCAACAGCAACAGCAACAGAACCCGGCCCTTGTGT
>JAKUSY010000605.1 GCA_022451445.1 Planctomycetota bacterium | reverse complement strand
CCCTGCCATTGGAAATAGCAATCTTACAGAAGAGGAGATCCTGTTTTTGGCTCATAGCTTCGCTTACCTGTATTCCGTCACGGAAAAAAGAAATTCACGAAATTCCCAACCCTGTGACTAAGTCATGCCCGCTCAAAAGCGAGGCAAAACCCAGCATCCGGACCGGGAAAACGCCCCCGGTAGCAGAGACCTTCTGGAGCCTGTCACTGTCCCAGGCAATCTGCCGGAAGCCACAGGCGGTTTCACTCGTTGGTTTAAACTCCGAAGAGTATGCCATCATAGGGCTTAGGTTAATAACTGTCAACCCAAGCTATCAACCTGAACGGACCCCTAACCCGGCTCTCTCCAACCCTGATGACCTGTCCGGGCAAAGACGCTAAGATAAAAGCCCTAAACATTCTATGACTACCAACGACGACAAGATCTTCAATATCGTAATCGGAACGGCCGGGCATATTGACCATGGAAAAAGCAGCATGGTGGAGCGCCTGAGCGGTATCAATCCCGATCGGCTTCCTGAAGAAAAAAGCCGGGGGCTGACGATTGACCTGGGTTTCGCTCCCCTCACCCTTCGCAACGGACAGCGCGTGGGAATAGTCGATGTCCCCGGACACGAGCGTCTCATCAAGAACATGGTGGCCGGAGCGACCGGCATCGACCTGGTGCTCCTGGTGATAGCCGCCGACGATGGGGTCATGCCCCAGACCCGTGAGCACCTGACCATCATGCAGATCCTCGGACTGAACCACGGGATGGTCGTCATCACCAAGATCGATGCCGTCGAGGAAGAGTTCCTCGAGCTCGTCGAGGAAGATGTACAGGAGACCCTGGAGGGAACCTTCCTGGAGGACGCCGAGATCGTGAAGGTCTCCTCGATCACCGGCTCCGGCTTCGACCGGCTCGAGGAACACCTCAACACCCTCGTGGAGAAGGTCCGCCCGCGGGAGGCGAGTGGGGTCTTCCGCATGCCGGTACAACGGGTCTTCTCACCGAAGGGCTTCGGCACGGTGCTCACAGGCATCCCGGTGAGCGGCACCGCGCAGCTCGGCGACACCCTGGAGATCGTGCCGCTGGGCGAGAAGGGGCGAGTGCGGGGCATCCAGGCCTACAAGGAGCAGGCCGAGACGGCTCGCGCCGGGCACTCCGCGGCAATCAACCTGTCGGATATCGACTACCGCCAGGTGCGCCGTGGCATGGTCCTCACCCAGCCCGGCTATTTTACCGGCTCCACGATGTTCGAGGCCCGGCTCCACTACCTTCCGGACAATCACCGGGTGCTCAAGCACCAGACCACCATACGCCTGCACGTGGGAACCGCGGAGCTGATCGGCAAGGTCTACCTGCTCGAGGGAAAAATACTCGAGCCCGGACAGGAGGGCTACGTCCAGTTCCGTTTCGAGGAGCCGGTGGTCGCCGCCCCGGGAGATCGCTACGTGCTGCGGCTCCACTCGCCGATGGAGACCATCGGCGGCGGCGAGATCATCGACAGCTCGAAGTACCGGTTGAAGACGGGCAAGGACTTCATCATCGACACCCTGCGCAGCAAGAACGACGCCCTCGCGGACTCCCGGGACTTCCTCCTGCACCAGCTTGACAAGGCGGGTCTCAGCTCCGTCAGCGAGACCGAGCTCGCCCGCCAGGCCGGCCTGAAAAATGAAGACGCCCTCGCGCTGGTCGAATCGCTCCTCGAGGAAGGTCTCGCCTGCAGGGCGAGCCGCGGTGGACAGCTCATCAGCGGCTCGCAGCTGCGCGCCGGCAGGGAGGCCGCGGCGAAGGCCGCCGCCGATTATTTCGAGCGGAACCCCAGGCGACGGCTCATGGAAAAGGCCGTCCTGCGCCAGAAGATCGGCTGCAGCG
Source organism: Planctomycetota bacterium (assembly GCA_022451445.1). GTDB lineage: Bacteria > Planctomycetota > UBA8108 > UBA8108 > UBA8108 > UBA8108. The sequence goes on along the minus strand of JAKUSY010000605.1, from coordinate 468 downwards.
ATGTCTTCCTGCAGGAGATGATCGCCCGGATGCAGGCCGATGGAGAGGTTGAGAACGCCAAGACCGGCCACCTGAGGTGGCGTGATCTCGGCCCCAGCCTCAGCGCCGAAGAGGAAAAGACCCTCGAGGAGATCACCAGCGCCTGTCGCGAGGGCGCGGCCACCCCGCCCTCACCCGGCGGCCTGGCCTCCGAGCGCGGCTGGGACGCGGAAAAAACCGCCGACCTCTTTGACCTCCTCGATGAGGAGGGAGTGCTCCAGAAAATAGCGGACGGCATCTATTTTCACCGCGAGACGATTGAAGAGATTCGCCGGGTGATGAAAAAATATCTCGAGGAGAACGAGCGGATTACCGCCGGGGATGCGAAGAACCTGATCGGCTCGACCCGAAAGTACAGCATCCCCTTGCTCGAACAGCTCGACCGCGAAGGCTTCACCATTCGAAAAGGCGACCACCGGATTCTCAACA
>JAKUSY010000604.1 GCA_022451445.1 Planctomycetota bacterium | reverse complement strand
GGCTGTTGTCCTGGAAAAAGTACGGGTGACGCACACCGTGGTAGATATAGTAGCAATACCCGATCATGAGCATGCAGGGGGGGAGCGATGTTTTCTGCGTAACTCGGTTTCGGGTGGCTTCCCATGATGTGGTGGGCCTTATTTGATGATGGCGTCGTAGATGACACCCTTGAGCGCGAACTCGAGCAGGAAATCGTAGGGCATGGTCTGCTCCATGGTGACCACGACCAGCTTGTCCTTTGGTGAGGTCCAGTAGTGGGTGCTCGCCGCGCCGCCCCATCCGTATTCGCCGAGGCGGCCTGTGGAATCCCAGTCGCTCGTGGCGGTTCGGATGGAGAACCCGAGTCCGAAACCGACGCCGTGACGCTCCTGCTCGCCGAAGGCGATCGGCATGGCCTTTGGCGGAACATGGTTACGGAGCATGAGGGCAACGGTCTTCTTTTTCAGCAGGCGTGTTTTTTGAAGCTGCCCCCCGTTCGCGATCAGCTGCAGGAATCGCGCGTAGTCCCGGGTGGTGGAGACCAGCCCGCCGCCGCCTGAGAGAAAGGCCGGGTCCTGGAGATAGGGGCTCTTGCGGGGGTCGTCAAGGAGGGTCAGCTTGCCCTTGCCATCGGTGGTGTAGTTGGCGGCGAAACGATCAATCTTGGTGGCCGGGACGAAGAAGCCGGTATCTTTCATATCCAGCGGCTTGAAAATTCTCTCCTCGAGAAACTTGTCGAACGGCATGCCGCTCTTGACCTCGACCAGGCGGCCGAGCACATCGATCGAGATGCCGTAGACCCAGTCATCTCCAGGGTGAAACAGCAGGGGCACCGAGCCGAGTTTTTTACTGACGGCGGCGAGGCTGTCCCGCGGGAACCCATTTTTGAAACCGCAGGCCTTTTCAGTCGCCTTGTGGACGGGCGTGTTGCCGGAGTGTCCATATACCATGCCGGCGGTGTGGCGCATGAGGTCCCGGATGGTGGCCTCGCGCCTGGCGGGGACCTCTCCTTTTTCCGTCCATACCTTCGGATCTCTGTACTCAGGAAGGTGCTTCGAGAGGGGGTCATCGAGTCCGAACTTCTTTTCCTCCCAGAGAATCATGGCGGCCGCGGTGGTGATGGCCGTCGACATCGAGTAGATGCGGAAGATGGCATCCTTTCGCATGGGCTTCTTTCGCTCACGGTCCATCTCCCCGAAGGCCTTGAAGTAGGCCACGCGTCCATGACGCAGGATGATCACCGTTGCCCCCGCGAGCCGGTTCGAGGCGATCAGTCCTTCGACGATCGTGTCTACCTTCTCGAGTTTTTTCGATGAGAGCCCGACGGTCTCAGGCTTGACAGTGGGGAGCTCCCCGGCGGTGAGCGGGACGCAGGTGAGGAGAATCGCTGCAAGAAGAAGTGTTTTGAGCTGTTGTGTCATGGTGGTGGAGGATAATTCCGTTTCGGGGCACCGCAAAGGCCTTTGCGGATTTTTCTCAGCCAAGGGGGTACCATCAGTACATGGAGCAGTACCTGGCAGCCTTTTTCGCTTTCATGCCGATTCTTCTCGCCGGCGGTTTCGTGATCGGCCTTCGCTGGCCGGCGAGCCGGGCGATGCCGATTGGCTACCTGAGCGCCGCGGGGCTGGCGCTTTATTTCTGGAAGGTGCCGGGGTTGCAGGTTGCCGCGGCCAGCGTGAAGGGCCTGGTGATCGCGGCATCTCTGCTCTACATCGTTTTCGGGGCGATCCTGCTGCTAAACACCCTGCGGGAGAGCGGGGGGCTGGCGGTCATCAGGCGGGGCTTCACCAGCCTGAGCCCGGACCGCAGGGTCCAGGTCATCGTGATCGCCTGGCTCTTCGGAGCCTTTATCGAGGGTTCCGCCGGTTTCGGGTCGCCCGCCGCGGTAGTGGTGCCGCTGCTGGTGGGGCTGGGCTTCCCTCCACTTGCCGCGATCATCTCCGGCATGCTGATCCAGAGCACGCCGGTCTCCTTCGGGGCCGTTGGAACGCCCATACTCGTCGGGATCAGCGACGGCCTGTCGAATGTTCTCGGGGGAGTGTCCGAGGTGGACAGGGAAGCTTTTCTCCAGGAGGTTACGGGTAATGTCGCCCTCCTGCACGCGGCCTGCGGGACGTTCATCCCATTGACGGTTGTCTGCATCCTGACAAGGTATTTCGGCGTCAACCGTTCCTGGGCGGAGGGCCGGAGAGCCTGGAGATTCGCCCTCGTCGCCGCGTTTTCGATGACGGTTCCCTATGTCCGCGTGGCCCAGTGGCTGGGGCCGGAGTTCCCGAGCCTGCTGGGCTCATTGGTTGGCCTGGCCATCGTCGTACCGGCCGCACGGGCCGGATTTCTCCTTCCTCGTGACG
>JAKUSY010000603.1 GCA_022451445.1 Planctomycetota bacterium | reverse complement strand
GGAGGCGCTCGGCATCCAGCGCGTAATCAGGGGGAAGCAGGGGCATGTAGACCGGGGTGGCCCCGGCGAAGTGAACCGCGGGTGTGTAGTTCTCGTGTGCGGGTTCGATGATGATGACCTCGTCTCCCGGGTCGGCCACAGCCATCAGCGCCGCCACGATTCCCTCGGTAACCCCGCAGGTGATGGTGATGTGAAGGTCCGCATCGAGCCAGTCGAAATGCGGGGCGTAGCGGCGCTTGAGGTTTGCGGTGATGGCCTCCCGCAGCTCAGCCAGCCCCCAGGTGACGGCGTATTGATTGGGACCCTCGAGTACGGCTTTTGCCGCCGCCTCGCGGACCTCGCGGGGAGGATCGAAGTCGGGATATCCCTGGGAGAGGTTGATCGCTCCGCATTCCAGCGCGATCCGGGTCATCTCCCGGATCCAGCTTTCGGAGAGATGCTCGAGCTTGGCGGCGGTTTTTCCCCTGGAGGTCATGGAATGTCCATCTCCTGTGGCACAGGAGCGGGTTGGTCAGGTTTCATCGTTCTGCGTGGAGGTTTCGCGGTCAAGCACATCCTCGACCCAGGCGCGGCCGCGCATCATCGAGGGAAAGCCGAGGGTGGTGACGGCGAGGAATACGGCGTGGCGGATCTCCTCTCCATCGCAGCCGGCGGCGAGCGCCTTGCGGACGCTGGAATGGGTCGATCCCTCCATTTCCGCGCCGATACTGAGGCCCAGCTTGACCAGGGCCTGTGTCCGTTCATCGAGCGGCCCGGCCTCGCGGGCGGCCTTGCCCAGGGATTCATAGGCGCCGATCAGCTCAGGATGTTTTTCCTTCAGCTGGAGGTAGAACTCCGGTGGTTTCGCCATGTCCGCTCCTTTCTTCCAGGGCAGGCGCTTGAGGTGACGGAGCCACGGAGCCCCGCTGTCGATGAATCATAGCTGTCCGGAGTCTTTTTGACGACCCAATCTGTGCTTGCTGCCCGGGTTCTGGATGAGAAAGAGGCCGCGAAAACGATCCCTGCAAGGATCGTTTTCGCGGCCCCAGGCTTGCGGGAAGGCAGGCCGCGGCCGGCCTAGTCGCAGCCCGAATAGTTCTCGCAGCCGAGATCTCCGGGGCTGCCGGGCGCATCGATGTCCGGCCCACAGCCGGTGTTGATTCCCGGAGGTCCGGGAAGCGCCGGGGCGTTGCCGCCCTGGAAGAGATAGCCGAGGATCAGGATTCCATCGGTCAGGTTGACCTGGCCATCGTTGTCAGAATCGGCCGCCTCCATGCAGGCGGGGTCATCGTCACCGAGGAAGAGATAGCTGAGGATGATGATCGCGTCGGTGAGCTCGAGGGAGCCGTCGCCATTGCCGTCTCCACGCGAGAACAGGCCGCCATCCTCCGCGCTCAGGATCGAAACAGTGAAATCTCCGGCGGCATCGAGGTCTTCGCTGCTCACCACGATGGAGTAGGTGCCGGCATCGAGGCTGCGGCTCAGGCAGGCGGTGTCGGTGCCCGCTCCGCAGTTGTCGTTGAAGGCGAATTCGTCGCAGAGGTCGTTGAAGAGAGCCAGGGTCGGATCGAAGCTGTCGGAGGAAACCGAGATCCTGCCCTCGAAGAATTCATCGACCGTGAACGAGTAGACCTCGACGGCCTGGTCGAAGGGAGGCAGGGTGCACTCGCTTATTCCGAGTGTCCCGGTGAGGCTCTGCCCCGGCTCCATGGCGCTGACCCGGCATTGGACACAGAAGTTGTCGCCGCTCTCGCATTCGGTAGCGAGGGTGAAACCGCCGCCCTGTCCGGTGGCGTAGCTGCTGACGCCCAGGCGGTAGATGCCGCCGGGCAGATCCATCATCGTGAGCATCGAGTTGAGTCCATTGCCGCCGTCATCATCCTGCGCGATGAGCTGGCAGTTCTCGTCGTAGAGCTGCAAATAGGTGTCGTAGTCTCCCGTGAGGTTGATGGTGAGGTCTCCACCGGCGATGACGATGCTGTAGAGGTCGAGGAACTGTCCTGTGGTTCTCCTGCACTCGGTCATCGGGAAGATTCCATCTTCGGGAATGGCGCAGCTGACGAGCCCTACCTCGCAGTCGCCACAGAGGTCGGTCGCTTCCCGGCAGATCGTGGTCAGGAAATAGGTCCCGCCAGCTCCGCCTGAATAGGAGCTCACGCCGACGAAATACGTTCCGGTCGCCAGGTTCTGGATCAGGAGCGAGTTGAGCCCGGCGCCGCCGTCGTCGTTGAACGCGATACGGTTGCAGTCGGCATCGTAGATCTCGAGCCTGGTGTCGTAGTTGGGAGAGTTGAGATCGATCACCAGCTCCTGCGCTTCCTCGACCTCGACCTGGTAGATGTCGATTTCCTGTCCGTTG
>JAKUSY010000602.1 GCA_022451445.1 Planctomycetota bacterium | reverse complement strand
TGATGACCTTGTCTTTAAGTCGGCCTCCCTGGTCCCCATGCTGTCCTCTCAATGGCAGGCCAGCCAGGATCCGGATGATCGGGAAAAGTCAGCCTCGGCTGTCAAGTTCCGTTGGGATGGGCAAATCATTCCCAATCCCGAGCTCTCGGGTTCCTGGAAAGAGATTGCCCAGGTAGCCGACATGAGCGACTTCGATCCTGCCACGAAAACCCGCGTCAACCGACCCCTCTTCTCAAGCCTCACCTTGAAGGAAGGGGGGAAAACGAATGATCCTGCCTTGGCATGGTCGGGGAATACGCTGATGGATCTGACCAAGTACCAGGCTCTTAAGATGACCCCCGTAAACCTCGGCGGCAACGACTACCTTTTTGTCGAAGCCGGGGGCTTCGGTACGCGCAACAAGCCGGGCTGGAAACCGAAACTACTGGTCTTGGCCAGGTAACTGTTTCGAGTGAGAGCGACGGCCCCAACGAATATAGAATTCAAGGATCCCAGTATCACAACATGAACAAAATACTCTTCCCCCTTTTCCTCGCGCTATCTATGGCGCTCAGCGTGTCAGCTGCCGATCATCAACTGGAATTGGCGGTACCGTTTACGGACAATATGATCCTGCAACGGGAATCCAAGGTTCCCATTTGGGGTTTTGATGCGCCGGGAAACCAGGTAACTGTCGAGTTTGCCGGGCAAACGAAGACTGCCGTGGCGGACAAGAATGGTGATTGGATGGTGAAACTCGATCCCTTGAAGGTCTCGCTGGAAGAACGGGGGCTTGAGGTAAAGAACAACCGGGGAAAATCGATCTCACTGAAAGGCGTCCTGGTTGGCGAAGTCTGGTTCTCCTCCGGCCAATCCAACATGGTGTGGACGGCCGGAAAGAGCATGTGCAACCAAGTGGTCCGGGAAATTGCCGCATCCAAAGAGGACGTACCCATCAGGGAAATCAACGTCAACACCGTGTCCGCCCTCTATCCACAGAAGAAGGCCACCTCTGAGGGTGGATGGAAAAAAGCCAGTGGGGCGAGTGGTTTTTCAGCCCTGTCCCTTTCTTTCGCCTACGAGCTCTACAAGGAACTGAAAATGCCCATCGGCATCCTGCTCAGCGCCCACAGCAATACCCGCATCGAGGCCTTCACCCAGCGCGAGGCGATTGAGAAGCATCCGAAACTCACCGGGGACGCCGATCGCATTCGCGATGCGGATCCACTCTGCGACCAGGGCCGCGAGGCCTATGGCCGGTACTACAGTGACCTGAAGGCATGGCAGGAAGTGGCCGGGAGGATGGCAGAGGTCGGGGGCAAGAAGCCTGCCCGACCGAAGCTCCCGGGGATTGCCGGGATGTGGCGCGGGCCGTCTCAATTCTTCAATGGCAAGATCGCGCCGGTCATTCCCTACGGGATCCGCGGCGCGATCTGGTGCCAGGGGACCAGCAACGGTGGTGACGGCAGGATTTACGCGGCCAGGATGGAAGCCCTGGTCAAGGGCTGGAGAGATGCCTGGGGCATGCCAGAGATGCCGTTTTATTTCACGCAGATGCAATGCTATGGGGCACCCGGCCCCGACACCGTTGGCTTTGCCGATATTCGCCAGGTTCAGCACCTGTTCTTCATAAACAACCGTGAGAATGTCGGGATGGTGGTTCAGTCCGACCTCAACTCGGCCCGGCCCGGTGGAATCCATTACTACAACAAGCTCCATCCGGGGATGAGGATGGCACGCTGGGCGCTCGCCAAACAGTATGGCAAGGACATCGCCTGCACCGGCCCGATTTACAGTGGATACAAAGTGGACGGCCGCAAGGTGGTGGTCTCCTACGAGAAGGAAAGTCTCTTTGGCGGCTTGATGGTTGGCAACAAGGGCATGGCCAGGGATTACCGGGAACCGGGGAAATTCGTGGAACCCGCAAGACCCACCCCTGGTGACAAGCTCAACCATTTCCGCGTCTGCGGAGCTGACAGGAAGTGGCATGCCGCCGAGGCGGTGATCGTTGGTGATACCGTGGTGGTGAGTTCCGGGAAGGTACCCGCCCCCATCGGTGTGCAATATGCCTACAACGCGGTACCGGAAAACTCCAACCTGTACAACAAGGCCGGCCTGCCGGCGACGCCCTTTGCCGAGATCGATGGCGAACTGATCTTCGAGGAAGACGACCTGGAAAAAGTTGCTGCCCTCAAGGCAAAGTACGCGCAATACACCGATCCCGACTACCCCATCCTGCAGGTCGCTGAGTATAATCGCGATGGGGTCATTCTCCAGCGTAATCACCCGATTCAGGTGTGGGGGCATGCCAACCGGGGCGTCAAGGTGACCGTGACCCTGGATGGGGTTACGCAATCCGTCT
>JAKUSY010000601.1 GCA_022451445.1 Planctomycetota bacterium | reverse complement strand
AGGCCATGGGCGGGGGCAAGGAGAGGGTGGCCAGAGGTCTATATCAGCGGGGAAAAATCCAGCGCCTTCAGGTAGATACGCTCGGGGGCCTTGAGCAGGAACTTGCCATCGACCTGGGATTCCCTGGCGACCTTCCGCCAGCGGGGATCCCGGCTGAACGATTTCCAGTTGGCGTCAGCCTGCCGGCGGCTGGCGTGGTGAACGAGGTAGATCAGGGTATTGGCTGATTCGGGCCTGTCAAACGGCGTCCAGTAGCCCACATTGCGAATACCGTGCTTGTTGAAGAGCCGGGTGGTGTGGTCACGGAAACGGTTGTTGAGGTTGGGAAGCCTGCCCGGGTGGGTAACGTAGGTACGGAGCTCGTAGACCCCGCCGGGCTTCTCGACTGCGTTCTCTGCTGCGGCAGAATAGTCATTGGCGACCATGAAGATGCTCACAGGTTTTTCAGCCAGCAGCCGCTGGAACTCCGGGATGTCGAGAATGGCCTCCCATTCCCTGTCGCGCGAGAAGCTGTTCCAATTGCGGTACGCGGCGTAGCGCGAGGGATGCTTGAGAACGTAGACAAACTTCCTTCTGTTCTTCGCTTGCCCATCTGCCGGAACCCAGTAACCGATCGGCTCCAATCCATGCTTCCTGAAGATGCGGTCAGTGTGGCTTCGAAAACGCTTGATGAGATGCCCGAACCGGTCCTCGTTGGCAACATAGATGCGCAATTCGTAGACAGGCCCCTCCAGGAGACGGGCAGCCGGAGGAGGATCGCCCCGCGGTGGCGGAGCATCACGCCCCTGCTTCACTCCAAGAGCTACCTCAAGCGGCGCCCTGAAGATCCATGCCATGTCATCGGAGATCAGGCGGCTGGCATCGTGCCCGCCGATGTAGAGATGGTTGTCGCCAAAGGGAGAGAGGCAGAAGGTGCGCGGAGACACCAGGACTGTCTTCCCCTGCGCGTAGGAGTTGTTGACCTCCAGCACCCTGTAGGTCTGATCAGCGGAGCGCACAGCGTACATGGCGCCGGCGTACAGGCGGCTGCCCTTCCACCGGAGGTGGCTCTTCCCCTGTATATTTCCCTGGAAACCGATCAGGTGCACCGTTTCACCGGTCAACGGATGGGCAACCGGGAGCATCCTGTTGTGCGCGCCAAGCGTATAGGTAATCTTGACGCCAAGAGCCCGGCTCATGAGATCAGCCATGCTGACCTCGCCGTGAAGCTTGTAGCCTCCTGCTCCATCTGGGTCGAGGCGCTTGACCTCGCTCCTTGAATGATCGCCCGGAGCCCAGAGGAAGAGGAGCGATTGACCCGGGCCGTTTGGATTATCGATGACCGTCAAACCTCGAATACCCCCCACATCCGTGTCGGTGTCTTCCTCGAGATTGAGGATCTCGGTGTAGCCCGGCCTCTGGCCATCGTCTCTCCTGTAGATCGAGCTACCCTCTGAAAGATACAGCGCGCCATTGGCCTGCGCGAGTCCCAGGGGGCGTGTCTTCAGGCTACCCGTGGTGAGAAAAGGAAACTCTACGTGCCTGTCCCAGCGAACACCCCCAGGAACCGCGGGGTCGTAGCGGCCCGAGGTAACACCCGGGTTCCCCAGGAGAAGAAACAGGCGTTCCTTGCCAGTCACCTTGTCGATGTAGACCTCCATATCACGGGGAACCCAGCGAATCCCGCCTGCGGTGGAGCCGTGCCTCACCAGCGTATGGGTCCACGTGCCGCTGGCATCATCCCTCACCCATGCCGAAACGGATCCCCCTCTCTCGAAGTTCGCCCCGGCAGCCATCACCAGGAGATTCTGCGGTTCCTTAAGCGACTTTCCGGAGGCATCCCGGGTAAAGGCCACCGATTTGAGAATATTGCCCTTCATGTAGAGCAGGCCGAAGCCATTGGACCTGCCCATATCCAGGTCAACCTGCCAGCTACCATCCGCGGTATCTTTGCGAAGGACCTGGGCTGATTGCTTTTGCGCATCAGGAGGAATCACCCAGCGTGAATCCACCCAATAGCCGTTGGCTGCGTAGAGTCTGCCCTTGTGCGCCACCAGGTGCATGATCTCCGAGCCACCCGCGTGAGTGCCGCCGGCATCGGTGTAGCCCGCATCGTAGCTTTGAACCCACCGGTCAACATGGGCGCTGGAGGGAGCGTGGTCGCCACGAGGCCCGGCGGTGTGGCTGCTGCAGCCACAGATGATGACCGCTAGGAGCATTGCCTGGCCCCTGAACGATCTTCGGTGAAAGCACATCAGCACCCTCTCTATGTATTATCAAACCCAGCCAACAGCCTATGCGAGGCCATGGGCGGGGGCAAGGAGAGGGTGGCCCCTGGTTGCTTATCGCCCGGGGCATCGCTTAGGGT
>JAKUSY010000600.1 GCA_022451445.1 Planctomycetota bacterium | reverse complement strand
GCCACTTGACCTTTCCCGCATCCCCGCGGATCTCCAGCTCTTCGCTGGACTCTCCGTCGCCCTCGAAGAATTCGTCAAGGCGGAGCTGTCTTTTGCCCAGAAAGATCGGAAGAGCCCGGATCTCATCGTGGCCCAGTTCCGCCACGACATCGGGCGACAGGGCCTCGGCCTCAATGGGAACGCCCGGCCGCTCTTTGAGGGTCAAGGTGATCATCGGCTAACCACACTCACGGATGTTCGCGCCTTCGAGCCGTTCCATTTCCACCGGGTAATTGTCGAAGCTCATCGTGTAGTACTGCTCAAAGAGCGGCCGCAGATACTCCACGATGTTCTCATCGTAGGAAGGCCGTACGATGAACTCACGTCCATCCACCATCTTACGGATGTCGCCTTCCTCGATGACGACCTCCCCGCCCTTGAGAACATAACGCGGATGGCCGAACATATGCTCGCGATCGGAGTCTTCGTTGTACAGGGCCACGTCCGCATCGGCGCCCGGCCCGAGATGGCCCTTTTGCGGCATTCCAAGGGCCCGCGCCGGACCTGCCGAGGTGATAATGGCGATTTCCGACAGCGTGTACTCCCGGTCGATGTCCGCCAGGACAATTCGCTCGAGCGCCTTCTCCGGCAGCTTCCTGATGCACTCGCGCCGAAAATCCGCATTCATCAAAAGGTGAATGATTTCCGGATAGCGCCAGAAACAGGCTCCATTGGGATGATCCGTGGTCAGGAAAATCCGCCACGGGTCGTTGATCAGCAGCAGCAACTCCAACCCCACGGCCCACTGCACGGCATTGACCAGGTTGGTGCCCTTGTAAGTATAGGGAACGATTCCGCAACCGGTCTCGTTCTCGACATCCATGTTGCCCCACTTCCGGCCAGTGAGCTGGTACAGCAGGTGCTGCCACGGACCATCGGCGGTGATGGTCACTGAATCGCCGAAGAGGATGGCGCCGGCGTCGGCCGTGAGATTGGGATGCTCGTTGAAGCACTCGACGAGCCGCTCCGATTCGGAGCGCAGGGTATCCCAATCGTCGCCGCCATAGGCGTGGAACTGGAGATGCGCCATGTGCGCGCGGTGCCCATCGAGCACCTTCATGGTCTCGAGGGTGGTATCGATGTTACCCGGGGCCCCGAGGTTGTTGCAGTGCAGGTGCATCGGGTGCGGCAGCTCGAGCTCATCTACCATCGCCGCCATGCTCGAGATGATTTTCGCCGGCGTCACCTTGCTGTAGCCCTCGACAGGCTCGGAGAGAATCTTGGCATCCTTTCCCCACTTCCAGGCGGCAACTCCGCCGGGATTGACCGCCTTGACCCCGTAGCCTTTTGCCGCCCACAGGTGCCAGGCCAGGAGATGCCTGGCGCGCTCGGTTTCACCTTCCTCGAGAAGGTCCAGGAGGAGCTCGTTATTGGCCATGAGTACGCAGCAGGACTTATCGACCAACGGCGTGTCGCGGAGCTCTTCGTGCGTGTGCCGGGCCGAGAGGACCGGGACAGCGGCTTCGTTGACCGTGGTATAGCCCAGCCCGGCGTAGAGATAGCCGGTCGCGAAGGTGGTTGGGGTGGTCCCGCCCACGCCCGCTCGAAGCTCCGGGGAGTGGGTGAACTTGGCGGCGTCTCGATGATTCTCCGGGGTCATCGCCCGGGCGAAGTTGATCGCCCCACCGGCTACGTGCGTGTGGACATCGACTCCGCCGGGAAAAACGACCATCCCGGAAGCATCAATCGTGCGAACTCCCTCTCCCTCGACCTCGGCGACAATACGTCCATCCGAGATGCAGACGTCCCTGACCTCACCGTTTACGTCGTTGGCCGGGTCATATACCCTCCCGCCCGTTATTCGCAACATGCGTCCTGGGTACTCCTGATCGCTGCTCTTCCGCCGCCCGTCTTCATGCGCAGGGTACCTCCTTGAAAGAAGCCGGCGTCCAGGCGGGCTTCTCCTTGACCTTTTCGAGGATGCGGTGGATCACCTCCTCGTCAGTGGGATACGGCGAATCGAGGATCGGCTTGAGGGGCAGTGGAATCTCGTCCATGCGATAGACGGTTCCCGGCGCGCTGATACCCGTGGTCGCCGTGGTGATGTGGACCCGGGCGAGGCGGCTGGTGTGGGTCACCTTGGGATCCAATACGATGGTCGGGGTTCTTGCCAGGTGATCGATGGCCGGCTGCGGCATCGTCGCGCCGGGATCGGCACCCAGGACCAGGGTGGCGTCGTTGTCGCCTCGAACCAGCACGTCGATCGTCGAGAACTCCCCCGGATTGAACCGTGGGTAACCGCGCGACAGGTTGACCCCGAACGGAAACCCGGTCGTCCAGCGCATGACCACATCGGCGCCGGTGACGTT
>JAKUSY010000060.1:2390-11296 GCA_022451445.1 Planctomycetota bacterium | reverse complement strand
CGACAAACTCCATCGCCAGCCAGTCCAGCAGCTCCGGGTGGCTCGGAACGCTCCCCTGGGAACCGAAATCATCGAGCGTCTTCACGATGCCTCTTCCCATGAGCATCTTCCAGAGCCGGTTGACGAAGACGCGCGAGACCAGGGGGTTGTCTTTCCGGGTCAACCAGCGGGCAAGGTCGATACGGCGGGGGCCGGCCTTGCCCAGGAAAGCGGGAACGCCGGGGGTTACCAGCTCGCCTGAGTCGTCCAGCCAGTCCCCTCGCGGAAGCACTCTCATCTCCCTGGGCTTGACGGATACCGAGACCAGCGAGGTGGGTGCCACGGACTCGATCCTGCCCTTTTCTTTTTCCAACGCCTGGAGCTCTTTCCTGTATTCAGCCAGCTCCCCGGCAACGGAGGCGTAATAGGAATCAATCTTCGCAGACTGCTCAGCTGACCGCTTTGAAGCTTCTACAAGGACGAGGCGGCGTATTTCCTCCGGAACCGAACCGGGCTCTCTCAACGGCCGGAGGCTGGATGTCGCGAACAGACGAAAGCGGCCTATCGTATGGCCCTTGTTCTGATGCCGCTGCTGGAGCTCGATCAACAGCTTCTGGCCGGCCTCGGCATTCCCCAGGGGCTTCTTCAGTTCGAAGAACGCGGTGTGGGGTTTGCCGACCTGCGGCAATATGGCCCAGCCGGGCTTGGTTCCCTTCTCATCGCCGTCTATGGCGGAGAGAGCATTCCATTTCCCATAGGGGGTGAGCTCGCCATGCGAGGTTTGCTCCCAGCTTGCCCTCGCCCCGGAGAACTCCAGGCTTCGCGGGTCATTCTCCTCGCCCTCGAGCCGCGCAACAATCTCGCTGAGAACGAAATTGCCATTGCCGGCGCGACCCGGCCCATTCCTTGGCAACGACGGGTCGGGCAGCACCTCGAGCTTCAAACCGCTCAGTCCGTCAAAACCGGATTCGATGGTCAGGATATAGGTATCCGTTCCCGGGTTGTCACCTGAAGCGAGGATGCTCCCATCCTTCTTCGCCTCGAGCTTTGTTCCTTTCCGGGAACTCAGCCCGGCCGCATTCACCGGGACCCAACGCACCATCTCATCCCGCAGCGAAAGCTCCCATCCGGCCCTGGCGGCGCGGCTCCGGGGAGTGCCCTTCGCCAGAATATCTTTCAGCTCCCGGCCCCGCGCAGTGATGGCCTCCAGCCTGCCGGAGAGCTCAGGTCCGGGAACCCGCACGCGTGGCCCCCACTCACCTGAGCTCTCCGCGCCGGGATAGTACCCCTTCTCTTCGAGGTCCGAGAAGTAGGCCGCGAAGCTGTAAAAATCTCTGCTCGTATAGGGGTCGAACTTGTGGTCATGGCACTCGGCGCAGCCGAGGGTCGCCCCGAGCCAGATCGTGGAGGTCGTTCTGACACGATCAGCCGCATATTTTGCGAGGTACTCCTTGTCCTGTGCCCCGCCCTCGGTCGTCATCATGTTGAGCCTGTTGTAACCGGAGGCCACCTTCAGCCAGATGTTCTCACCAGCCCCAGGCAGGAGATCTCCCGCCAGTTGTTCGAGCGTGAACCTGTTGAACGGCTTGTTGGCATTGAATGACGAGATCACGTAATCGCGAAAGGGCGACATGCTGATCGGGTTGTCGCTGTGGATACCACAGGTATCAGCGTACATGACCCGGCCCAGCCAGCGAACCGCCATCCTCTCTCCATAGTGGGAGGACGACAACAGTCTATCGACCAGGCTGCCGAAGGCTTCATCGCCGGGATCCCGGCTGAAGCGCTCGACCTCCTCCGGAGAGGGAGGCAGGCCCAGCAGGTCGAAGTGGAGTCTCCTCGCGAGGCTCCTTGGATCCGCTCGCGCGGCGGGCTCCATCCCAGCCGCATCGAGACCAGCCAGGACGAAACGATCGATCGGGTGATCCCCGTCCGAGCCGGGAAGCCCCCGCAGGGATGGCCTCGCGGGGACCCGGTAGGACCAGTGCTTATCGAATTTCGCGCCCTCCTTGATCCACCTGCGCACCAGTTCGACCCCGGAGGCGCTCAGCCTGGGGCGGTTGGAGTCCTCCGGCGGCATACGCTCATCCTCATCGGACGTGGTGAGCCGCTCGATGAGCGGGCTCTCATCCGGCTTGTAGGGAACGATGGCCTTCTTGAGAGCCACCTTCGCATCATCGAGACGCAGCCGGGCCTTCCTGGCCGCCCGGTCCGGTCCATGGCAGGCGAAGCAGGAGTTGGAGAAGAGCGGCCTGATGTCCCGGTCAAAATCAACCGGCTCTTCGCCTCCAACCCGGGCCGAGACCCCGGAAGCTGCGAGGAGGAAAGCCAGGAGCAGGTTGGTCGCCGTGATGCGCATGCCTCGATAGACTCCGTTTTTCTCTGCCTGCGACAGGTCCGGCAGGATTATATTGTCACAACCTGTAAAGGCTTGCACAAGCCTCGAGGACCATTATCTGGAACCGTATTCCCATCACCCGGCGACGGCCCGGGGAGGAGAAAAAATGAAAGCGCTGAAGACTCGACGCCGATTCCTGGGTACGAGCCTCGCGGGGCTGGCGAGCCTGGGACTCACCCCGGGGTGCTCCGGCCTCCTGCCCACCGCAGCGAGAGGGACCTCCGCGCGCCACCTCGAAGTTGCCAAGGTTGAAGCCGTCACCGTCAAGCTGCCCTATCGTGATGCCCCGAACAGGGCGATGAGCCGGGAGCTGCCCCACTGGCGCTATGTCGAGATCTTCCGTGTCTTCCTCGAGTCCGGGAAGGTGGGGATCGGGGAGACCCTCCTCTACTACACGTGGGGAGTCAGCAATGACAATCATATCAAGCGGGTGCTGGGAAAGAACGCCGCTGAGCACATGTGGAACGACGGCCTTGGAGCCGGACTGCAGAGCGCTCTCTTCGATGCGGTAGCGAAAACCCTGGAAGTGCCCATCCACCGTCTGCTCGGCAGGAAGGTCCATGAGCGAACCCCCCTGTCCTGGTGGAATATCGACATGGCGGTCGATGACATGGCCTCGGAGTGCAGGGAGGCGCTCAGGAAGGGCTACCTGTCCTACAAGACCAAGGGAAGGCCGTGGTTCGACATCTGGAAGCAGGTCGACACCGCCGCCAAGGCCGTTCCCGAGACTTTCAAAATCGACATGGACTTCAACGACACCCTGCTCACAGCCGAACGGGGAATGAAAATCATCAAGGATCTCGAGAAGTACCCCCAGATCGACATCTACGAGACACCGATTCCCCAGGGAGACATCGAGGGTAATAAGAAGATCCGCGCGGCGACCCGGGTCCACATCGCCATGCACTACGGCAACCCCGCCCCGCAGGTGGCGGTTCGCGAGGGCGTCTGCGATGGGTTCGTCATCGGCGGTGGCGCATCGAGGGTCATGCACCAGGGAGGCTTCGCCACCGAGGCGGGCATGCCCTTCTGGCTCCAGCTGGTGGGAACGGGCATAACAGCCGCCTATTCACTGCACTTCGGGGCGGTGCTGGGCCAGGCGAGGTGGCCGGCTGTCAATTGCCACCAGCTCTACACCCACTCCATGCTGTCGAAAGACATCGAGGTAAAGGATGGTTCCGCCCAGGTACCCGACACCCCCGGACTCGGCTACGAACTCGACGAGGATGCCATAGAGAAGTTCCGCACCGAGAAACCCGCCAGGAGACCGGATCCTCCAAGGCTCATCGAAACCTCCTGGCCCGATGGCAGACGGATGTACATCGCCAACAACGGGCAGGTAAACTTCATGCTGGGGCCGGGCGCGCAGGGCAAGCTCCCCTACTACGAACCGGGGGTTGACTCCCGCCTTGTCGAGAACGACGGGTCGGAAGAATGGAAGCGCCTCTACACCGAAGCCCGCAAGGGCCCCTACCTCACGAAGGCCTGAGAAAAGCGGCGGACTTCTTCTTGCCGCCGGCTTTCTTCTTCTGCCCCTTGCCGGCCTTCCCCTCCTGGGCCCTGACGCTCTTATGGGCCTTCACCCGCAGCTCGGTCTCGATCCCCTTGTCGCCCTGCTGGCGCATCCATGCATCGAGCCGGCCTCGAAGGGAAGCCTCCAATCCGGAGAGCGCGACGGTGCCGGCCAGGTTTTTCTGCTCGAAGGGATCGCTGCGTAAATCGTAGAGCTCGATCTCGGGACGGCGCTGGTAACCTTCCACTATCCTGCGAGCGTTGGCATCCGTCTTCGCCAATTCCACCCACGAGTTCCAATAGCCGCCCTTGTCCCGGCCCCCGATCAGAACGTTCCTGAAAGGCTCGGTATACTTCGGGTTCCAGATATACTTATGGGTCGCGGTTCGTATGGAGCGAACAGGATAGCAGGGAGAGCCGTTGATGATTCCCCGGGTGGTGTGGACCCCGAAGACAGCATCGTGATGCTCATCGGTCTCGCCGCGAAGAACCCCGAGGAAGCTTCTGCCATCGAGCCCCTCGACCACGCTCCCCCCGACTGCCTCGAGCAGGGTGGGGACGACATCGACGTACTGCACCATGGCATTGGCTACGCTACCGGCCTTGATTTTTCGCGGCCAGCGAACCACCAGGGCCACGTGGAGCCCCATGTCGTAGCAGGTCCACTTGCCGCCGGGAAACTGCGCGCCCTGCTCGCTGGTGTAGATGAAGATGGTGTCTTCTTCACGCCCGAATTTCTTCACGGCGGCCAGGCATTCACCAAGCTCCCGGTCGAAATCAGTGATCTCGGCGTAGTATTTCACCAGGGAGGCGCGCGTCTGGGGCGTATCCACGAACCTGGCCGGGATCCTCACAGCCGCGGGATCGTAGGCCGAGGCATCTCCCTCCGTCCAGGGCAGGTGCGGACTGTGGGACGTGACGACCAGGCAATAGGGCTCGCCCTTCTTGCGGCCGATGAATTTCCCCAGCTGCGCCCTGGGCACGTTCTCGAACGGAAAGGAGTCCGGCGGACCAAAGTGCTTCTTGCCGCTGAGGCCGACGCGGTAGCCCAGCTTGCGCAAAAAGTGCACGATGCTACGCGTACCCGGCTTGACCTTGCTGTGGTTGGGATAGGCGCCGTTGCGAACGGGGAAGAGGCCCGTGTAGAGCTGCTGGCGGGTGGGAGCGCACATCGCGGTCGCGGTAAAGGCCCGGGTGAAGCGCATTCCCTCCGCGGCAAGCCTGTCGATATTGGGAGTCCTGACCTGCCTGTTTCCATAGCAACCCGAATCGCTCCCGGGCTGGGCTTGGGCCTGGACGAGTACGATATCCGGCCGCCCCCCCGCCTTGCCTCCGTCCTCTATTGCCTCCAGATCCATGCAGAGCGGAAAGAGCAGCAGGAACGGCCATCCTGTCATCGTTTTCATGTCTCTCTTCCCCGGCAAAAATCGCGGCGCCGCTCACCAGGAGACCGGCTTGCGTCTTCATAAACAGGCATCCTACAGGATCCGGGCATTCCCCGCCCTCAAAGACCGAGGAGATATCGGCACAGAATAGACTCCTTTTTTCCACAGCAGGCTTTGAATAATACAGCGCAGGCCCTATTCTAACAGCCAACAGAAAGTCCCCCCGGGACCTTCGGAAAAACCATATGGTCAAAAGAAAGAAAAAATGGCCGAGCGCCAAGGGAAAGGGCGCCAAGGCCAAGAAGAACATGCCCACTGCGGCTCCCGTCCGGGAACGCAAAGAGGACGATGAAGCTATCGAGATCGACGGCACCGTCAAAGAGCAGCTTCGCAACGCGAACTTCCGGGTCGAATTGGACAACGGGATGGTGGTGATGGCCTACACGGCCGGCAAGATGCGCAAATTCCGGATCCGCATCATGCCGGGAGACAAGGTCATCGTCGCCCTGTCTCCATACGACCTCACCCGTGGACGCATAGTCTACCGGCACCGATAGCCTCCCGCGAACTCGCGGGTCGAACGCGAAGCGACGGGGCAATGAGAAGAGCTTATTCCTCAGCCACGCAGGCGTCCGGACAGCCCTCTATCCTCACGCACTCGAGCCCGAGCGCCGGCGGCCCGCCGCCCTGGAACAGGAAGCTTAAGAGGTTGACGGCGTCGGTGATGTTCACCAGACCGCTGCCATCGCTGTCGAGCAGGGCCGCATTGCCCGCGTCCTCCAGCCCGTTCTCCCCGCACGGGAGCTCGATCCCGTTGGCCTGGAAAAGAAACTGCAGCAGCACCACGGCATCGGTGATGCTGAGGCCTCCATCCTGGTCGACATCTCCACCGAGTTGGAGTCCGCCCTGCGGTTGCGGTACCTCCTCGCCATGCACCCCGGGGGTGCCCAGCAACAGGGCGCTTGGCCGCCAGGAGGCTGCCTCCCCAAGCGTATCTACCGGGGCATCGGAGCTCACGTTGACCAGTGAATAACCCTGGCCATCGGTGGTTGGATGCCAGGTCTCGGTGTAGACGAACTCAAGGATCGGCTGGCCCAGGGGACCCAGCAATTGAATCGTCTCGCTCCTGTCGCTCATGCTGCCCCTGTATTCACCCAGGATTGGAATGCCCTCTCCATAGCGCGCGATAAAGGCGGCCGGCTCGTTGACAACCACGGTGACTTGCCCGGGCGCGAGGGTGTCGACAAGGGCATCGCTGAAATCGAAGATCACTCCCCTGCCGAAGCGGATCCCTGCCAGCGAGATCTCTTCATCTCCGATGTTCTTGAGCTCGATGAACTCCATGTTCGTCTTGGAGTGCTCATCGTTGGGGTCCTCCTCGAGGGTCGGCTCGAGCGGGTTGTACATGAGCTCGGTAACGCTGAGGGTCGGTATCGATGTGACGAAGGTGCTCGTCGTTCTCGAGCTCCAGACGGATTGCCCGAAGAGCGCCCGCGCGTTGATAACCGTATTCTCGGTGATGGTGAGGGGAGCTTCGTAGAGGACAGCCGTGTCAGCGACCCTATTTCCCGAACGCGGATCGTTTCCATCCAGGGTGTAGTAGATCGAGGCTCCCGGCGTGCCGATGAGGATCTCGATCTGCGTCCCGGATTCGACAAGACCGCCGTCAGGTTCAAAATAAGGAGAATCGACGAATTGGGCATCCATCCAGTTTCCACGGTTCGTCAGCCAGGTCTTCAGGTGGTTGACCTCTCCCTGGAAGCTGCCGAACCGGGGCCGGACTCCGCCCCATTTGTTGAAGTTCCTGGTCGCCGATTCGTTGAGCAGCGCGCCCCATTCATCGATGATGGACATCACGTTCTCGTTGTTCAGGGGGCCGCGGCGAAGCTCGTTCCAGCGCTGCCTGTAGGCCCGCGCCCAGGCGCTGTCACCAACGGGCGGCTGGTTGCCGAAGAGCGGGCTGTACCAACCGAACTGGAAATACCTGGTGCCTCCATCGCCGCCTGAGTTCGCCCAGGAGCGAGGGTCCGCCGCGCGCCCATCATCGGCGCACCCCATGGTCCGGTCAAAATCCCAGATCGGCCCCATCTGCATGGGCCCGCCGCGATCCTTGAACATATAGCCGCTGAGCCGGAACGCATCGACGTTCTTGGGGTAGATATTCAGAATGTGATGATCGATCCAGGACCCTGCATCGATATATTCACCGCCATTTGCGATGACCGTGTTGGCATTGAGAGCGGTCCTCATACGGTTACAGAAATTCCTCAGCCATTGGGCCTGCTGGGCGGTCTGTTCCCGTTCCTTGGGCTCTACCCAGCCAAGCCTCTGCCCCCCGGCGCCGCTGAGACCGGCATCGCCCGGATCGAGACGATCGATCTTCATGATGTAGCCGCCGCTGACATCGGGCTCGGCATTGTCCTGCTGGGTCAGCTTCGCGATATCCACGCGTCCACTGTTACGCTTGATCTTCTCCATGAACACGTAGACGCCCCAATAGCTCGCCGAGGAGATGGGGCCCGCCCTGGTGTGGAGGTAGCACTCGACGAATCTCGGGCGCGCCGCCCAGCGCCCGGACTGGTTGCTGAGCTCGTAGATGAGAGCGTTTCTCATCAGGGCCCGATCAAAATTGTAGGGCCCGTACATGACGTAATCAGATTCCTCCGGAAATCCGAAGATCTCGACGTCCTTGTCGTCTCCCTCGGAATTGCGAGCCTCGAAGTTGAAGGTCAGCTTCTGCCTTCCCCCGGTGCTCGAGCCCCGGCGCTTGAAGGCCGTCTTGCCCATGTAATGGGGCTCATCCGTCAGCCGTAGCCGTCCATTCTCGCCGGGCTCGATAATCAGGGCGTAGCCCTCGGTCCAGCTCTCGCCGATCTGGCGACCGAAGGTATTGACCAGGACGACAGGAATATTGGAGGAGAAGTTGCTGACGTTGGCGTGCAGGAGAAGGTAGCTCTCCCGCTTGGCGGGGCTGGGAAGCTTCCCGTCCTCGAAGGAGCGGGCGATGACCTCGATCGCCCCGGTCACGACGATCGGCTCGGAATAAAGCGTCGAGGTTTCATCGGGAACCGACCCATCGGTGGTGTAGCGAATGACCGCGTTCTCCACCTCGGTGCTCAGCTCCACCGTCGGAGAACCCGTGTAGGCCCCGCTCTCCCTCGAAAAGGAGGGTTTCTCAGCCACCTCGGCGCAGCCCTGGTTGTTCGGGGCCCCGGGAGACGGGGCATCGAAATACTGCCGCACATCGGGCTGGATATCCCCGACCTCGACGGCCCGAAGGCGCGGGTAGATGAGAAAGTCGTTGCTCGTGGGAGAGGTATTGAGCCCATGGATGGCGAGCACGTTTCGGCCCGCGCGCAGACCGGAAATCGCGTCCGAGATGTCAAACTCAATGTACTCGACCGCCAGGCGGTCAGAATGGCTGCTGGAGGCTTCCGAATTCCAGGTGAGGCTCGCTGCCGAGGGAGAGTTGTCGCTGGCGACCAGCTCGCCGTTGATAAAAGCCGAGAAACCATCATCGTAGCGCATATCGAGCGACAGGAGATCGAGGTCCGCGGGGTTCTCGACCTGTAACTCGTAGCGAATATAGGCGGTAGGATTTACCCGGTACATCTGCTCCAGGAGATCGGATC
>JAKUSY010000060.1:0-2380 GCA_022451445.1 Planctomycetota bacterium | reverse complement strand
GACTCGCTCCAGCCGCTGTCATCAAAATCGAAGCTCCTCCAGGTGTCGCCGAGGAGGTCGTTCTGGGGAACGAACGCCCGAACCGCCGCTCCCTCGCCGATCGGATCGGTAAAAACGGAGTCCGTCGCCATCCCGTAGGACGCATCCTCGATCTGCTCGGGAATCTCGGTATATCCGGAAACGACCGACGACCCGTCCGGCGTGATCAGGACGAGAATTTCGCCGCCGTTTCGCTCGATGCTGAAGTTGGTGTGCAGCTCGGAAGCGGGGTTCCGACGATCCTTGCCTGAAGCGAAAACCACGAGGAACCTGCCGGACTGGAGGGTAACGGCGGGAAACTGCCACTTGGTCAATTCCGCGACGCTGTCGGTCAGGTAGTAGCCGTTAAGATTTACCGCGGCCTCCCCGGAATTGAAGATCTCAATCCAGTCGGTATATTCGTTGTCTTCGTCCTGGATCGTACTCTCGTTGAAGGCCTGGAATTCCGTAATCAGAAGCCCTTGCGCTGAAACGAAATCAACGGAAAGCAGCACGGTAAATAGACAGAAAAAAAAGAAAAGGGGTCGCAATCCGAGTTGAAACGGCTTCATTTCACATCCTGAATTTATCTATAAAGAGAAAGCGGCCGGCCACCACTACAGCCATGCGGCTTGTAGAGACTCCATGGGCTCAAACCATTATTATCCCAAGCCATTCTATACTACTGCGAGTGATTTCGTCGACAAGACTAAAAGAGCATTTGGAGGCGTAATTGGTGTTTTTACTACGCTTTAGGGCCAACCTGTTGCACCAAAACCATCCAGTTGTTTTCATCTGGGGCTTCCAGGGGTAAAAAAATAATGCCGGAAAAATTCCACCAGATACTCGAGAGCCGCTTCGCGATCAGCGAGCTCTACCCCCTGCAGGGGAAGGTCATCTCGCACATCATGGAAGGACATCATGCCCTCGTGGTGATGCCTACCGGCTCCGGCAAGAGCCTCTGTTTTCAGCTGCCCGCGCTGGCGCTCGATCGAGAAGGCGTGACCCTCGTTTTCAGCCCGCTCATCGCCCTCATGGAAGACCAGGTGGCGGCGCTGAAGAAGAAAGGAATAGCCGCCGAGTTCATCAACTCCACCCTCGACAGCGGCACGCGCAAGAAACGCTATGAAGCTCTCGCAAGGGGCGAATACGAATTGATCTACGCCACCCCGGAGCGAATGTACAAGGAGGAGTTCAGGGACGCCCTCGACAGTATTCCCGGCGGGGTCAAGCTCCTGGCTATCGACGAGGCGCACTGTATCACCAGGTGGGGACATGACTTCAGGCCCGCCTACAGCGAAATCGGCCGCTTCAGAGAAATGCTGGGCCTCCCGCAGACGATCGCCCTGACGGCGACCGCCACCAGGCGGGTGAGAGAAGATATCCGCGAAGTCCTGCAATTGGATGACGGCGAGTTGGAGCTCTTTGCCGAGGGCATCGACAGGCCGAACCTCGAGCTCGCAGCCGAGGAGGTCTGGTCAGACACCGAAAAGTTCCAGCGAATCCGGGCCCTTGCGGAAGCCGGCGGTACGGGAATCGTATATTTTTCCCTGATCAAGACGCTGGAAGAGCAGGCTGAGGAGTTGCGCGGAAGCTGGGGGGACGATCGAATCGAGCTCTACCACGGGAAGCTGCCTCCCTCTGAGAAGAAGAGAATATACGATCGGTTCTCCGCGTCACGGCCCCGAGACGGGCTGATGCTGCTCGCCACCAACGCCTTCGGCATGGGGGTGGACAAACCAGACATCCGCTATATCGTTCACGCCCAGATTCCAGGCTCGATCGAATCCTATTACCAGGAAATCGGCCGGGCAGGCAGGGATGGCGCCCCGGCCAAATGCCTGCTGCTTTACGAGGAGAGCGACCTGGGGATCCAGCAGAACTTCATCGACTGGATGAATCCATCGGCTGACCTGCTGGAGCTGGCGGCGCTGGAGGTGTCCAACAGCCCCAACGGCTCGATCGACGCCGACGAACTCCGGGCGAAGTTGACCGGACGCAATCGAGGAGACCGGAGAGCGGAGTACTGCCTGATCGGCCTCGAGAAAAGGGGCATCATCGAGCAGGCGGATTCCTGCGGACGATACAGGTTTGTCCGCAGGCCTCTCGATGGAGACATCTCGCGCGCGGAGATCGAGGAAAAACGCCAGCGAGACCTGCGGCGACTTCTCGATATGCTCGAGCTGGTTCAATCCGAAGACATCCGCTCACGCGTCCTGGATTACTTCGGCCTCGACTGAGGGGACTTCTCGTTGCCCGGGACAGGTTTACCGCCGACCGGCGGAACCCATCAGATCGTCCACCTTGTCGATCAGCTCTCCATGCAGGTTGTACACCCTGTCGGAAACCTTCCTGGCCGATG
>JAKUSY010000006.1 GCA_022451445.1 Planctomycetota bacterium | reverse complement strand
ATCGAGCGTCGGCGGTACGCTGATGGCCGCGGCGGCAGGCGCGTACATCGTCGGCAAACCCGACCTGGGCGAGTCGGCCTGGCGCTGGGGCTTCGCGATCGGCGCGGCGCCCGCGCTCCTGACGGTCTGGGTGCGCTGGAAGCTGCGAGAACCGGAGCAATGGGTGAAGGCGCGCGAGCGGGCCCTGTCGGACGACAGCCAGAAGCCCGGGCGTATCGTGGAGCTCTTCCAGGGCCGGAACCTGCGCAATACGCTGGTCGGAGTCAGCCTGGCATCGATTGGTCTCGTGACATTCTGGGGCGGCCACATCTACGGCAAGAACGCGCTGTTGCGCGAGGCGCAGAAGGAAGCGCTCGTGGTGGAGAGTGTCGCGCCTGCGGCTCCGAAGGACGGCAGCGATGCGGTGAAGAAAGCGTACAAGGCATCGCGACAGGCGGCGCTCAAAAAGCACGAGGAAACGATCAAGCACGCCGAGATGCTCAGCATGGTGCTCAACACCATCGGCGGCGGGCTCGGGCTTGTGCTCTTCGGGTGGATCTCGAATCGGCTTGGCAGGAAGGGAGCCTTTATTCTCTACCACGCGGTGGCTTTCGTGATGATGCTCTTCCTTTTCGAGGTGCTGATCGCTAACGATGTGGGGACGATGTGGCTGGCGAGCTCTCTGCCGGTCTTCGGCTTCTTCACCCTGGGAATGCACGCGGGATACGCGGTGTACTTCCCCGAGCTTTACCCGACCAGGCTGCGCGGCACGGGAGCCGGTTTCTGCTTCAACATGGGTCGCCTCGCGACGGCCGCGGCTTTCTTTGGCTTTGGCGCGCTCCAGGATCCGCCGACGCCGGAGAACAAGGCGGTGCTCCTGGCGCCGCTCTACCTTGTCGGTGTTGTCATCGTGCTTTTCGCGCGGGAGACCAGGGACGAGGAGCTGCCCGAATGAGTCGGCCCACCCCGGTTCGCTACGGGCTCGTCGGCTACGGTCTCTTCGGGGCGCATCACGCCAAGGCGATCGTCGCGGCGCCGAGCGCCGAGCTCGCCGCCGTCGCGGTCAAGTCCGAGGCCAGCCAGGCCGCCGCCAGGGAAGCCCATCCCGGCGTCGAGGTCTGCGGTGATTACCGTGAACTTCTCGACCGTGATGACATCGACATCATCGACGTCACCGTCCCCAACGTCCTGCACCACGAGGTCGCCGTCGCGGCGCTCGATGCGGGCAAACACGTGTTGCTGGAGAAACCTATGGCGCTTGAGCTCTCCCATTGCGATGACCTCATCGCCCGTGCCGCGGAAAAAGACCGTCTGCTGGCGGTCGGCCACGAGCTGCGCCTGTCGTCGCTGTGGGGAAAGGCGCGTGGGCTCATCGACGAGGGCGTGATCGGCCGTCCCCTGCACGCCATGGTGGAGCTTTCGCGTTTCCCGTACCGCCAGGGGGCGGAGGGCTGGCGCTGGGACATCGACCGGGTCGGCAATTGGATCCTCGAGGAGCCCATCCACTTCCTCGACCTGGCGCGCTGGTATCTTTCCGACAACGGCGAGCCGGTTTCGGTCTACGCCCGGGGCAACTCGCGCCACGGCGACAACCCCGAGCTGCGGGACAACTTTTCCGCCCTGGTCAATTTCCCGGGCGGCGCCTACGCGCTGGTTTCGCAGACCCTCTCTGCCTTCGGGCATCACCAGACCGCCAAGATCGCCGGTGAGGAGGGTACGATCTGGGCCTTCTGGAGCGCTGCCGATGCCCGTGATGAGCGCTCGAGCTACGGCTTGCGCTACGGTCTCGGCGATAGCGTCACCGAGCTCACGCTCGATAAGCCAGCCGGTGAATTGCTCGAGCTCTACGAGGAGGTCGAGGTTGTCGCCCGCTGCGTTCGTGACGGCGCCGCGCCGCCCTGTACCGGGGAAGATGGCCGCTGGTCGACGCTGCTCTGCCTCGCGGCGGCGAAGTCGATCGAGAGCGGCTCGATCTGCGACCTGGGAGAGTTCAGCTCCGGCGGCGCCTGAGGGAGCGGCTATTTCGGTCCCGGGCCGCCGCCCTGGCGGAAGGGCCTGCCGGCCTCGTAGAGCCGCAGCCTGCGGCTGATGGATGCGGCGATCTGAGTGGCGCCGCGCTTGCGCGCCGCGGCCACGGCCTCGCGGGCCGCGGCGGCGGCCGCCTCGAAGTCTCCGTTTTCCGCATGGGCAGCGGCGAGCGCGTCGAGCGCGTCGGGATGGGAGCTGGGGGTGAGCTCGCAGGCCCGCCTCGCCAGCGCCAGGGCCTCCCGGCCATCGCGTACCGAGTTGTCGGGATGGGATGAGTAGACCTTGGCGAGCACGACGAGGGTGCGCAGGCGGTCGGCCGATACGGCCAGCGCCGCCTGGTAGTGTTTTACGGCCTCGGCGGGTTTTGCCGACTGCAGGGCTATCATGCCCAGCATGTCGTGGACATCGGCCAGGCGCCGGCGGTGGTGGAGGAGCTCCTGCGGAGGCAGCGAGGAGGTGTCGAGAGCGTTCTGTTCGCCGATGAATTTCTCGAGCTGGAAGACGGCATCTCCGGGATATTTTCCCTCGAGGTAGACGCCGGCGATGGCGATCACGTTGGTCTGGAATTCGTCGCCGCCCCAGCGGCCGGGGAAGGGGACCGCCGCGCCGCGGAGGTCGGCGGGAGGAGTCTTCGCCAGGGCCGCGTCTTCGATGAGCTCCGCGGCGCTCACCGGGCCCTTGTAGACCGCTGCCAGTCGTCCGCCGGGGGCGATGAGAACGCTCGAGGGCAGCGGCAGCTGCCGCTGACGGTAGATCAGCTCACGCTGCAGGTCCTCCAGTCTTCCTACCAGGGCCTTGTCCGCGAAGCCGGCAGGCGGACCCGGGCCGAGGAGCTCGCCTCCGAGCTTGCCGAGCAGCCGCGCAACCTTCGCGTCATCGACGTTTTCGCCAAGGCTCAGGTTGTCCACGTTGAGAAACAGCAGATCGACTCCGGCGGCGTTGAGCTCGTCGGCGTGGGAGTTGAACTCCCCGATCTCCTTCAGGCAGGGCAGGCACCAGGTCGCCCAGAGATTGACCAGGAGAGCCCGTCCGGCGCGTGGCTTGATGGCCCCGCGCTCTCCCCCGAGCCCCTTGTAGGAGAGCGTCGGGACCGCCGGGCGCTGGGAGAGACGGATCCGCGCGGCATCGCTCAGCTCGGGCGCCTCGCTGGCGCCGGCCGCGAGAGGGGAGTTCGGCGCCGGCCGCCTGCCGGGCGCCGCGCGGCCGCTTCCCTGCGCCAGCAGGTAGTGCCCGCCCGCCTTGACTCCCTGGAAGCTCTCGGGCCGCCGGTTGCCCGGCCAGCGGACGCTGACCTGCCGGATAGAGGTGCTCTCGCCGAGGCCCAGGTGGACCCACTTGCTCGACTGGCTGAGATATCCATCGCCGGCGTAGAGGGTGCGAATCCTGCGGCCGGACTCCGGGCCCCCGACCTCCACCTCGACCCGGGCGCCGATGGCGTCCCGGCTGCAGCCCCTGCCCGGATCGCCGCGCAGCCTGAAGGCGACGAAACGATCACCCTTGCCGAGCTCGTTTCTCATGAAGCGAAGACGGGGTCCGGTGCGGTTGGCCAGCCAGAGGTCGAGGTCTCCATCCCGGTCCCAGTCGCTCAAGGCCACGGTGCGGCCATCGTCGATATGATCGAGGCCCGTTGCCGAGGAGACATCGGCGAAGCGGCCATCGCGCGTGTTCAGGAAGCAGCAGTTTCTTTCCTTGCCGCTGAAAGAGCGGCCCTGGCGGATGAGCCCCGCCAGCTCGCCCCAGGAGTCGAGGTAGGACTGCGAGGGATCGGCGGAGTCGCCGTCGACGGGAGAACGCGACACGACCTGTCGCCAGTAGAAGCTTCACAAGTCCCCGGTGTCCTGCTGGGTGATGAAGCCGTTGGTGACCAGGAGGTCTTCCCAGCCGTCGTTGTTGAGATCTGCGAATTTGGAGCCCCAGGCCCAGCGCCCGATCGTGATGCCAGCCGCCTCGCTGACGTCGCTGAAGGACCCGTTGCCCATATTTTTCAGCAGGGTGTTGCCGCGGGCGTGGCGCCGGAACTGGGCGCGGGTCTCCTCGCTGGCGCCCTGGTGGAAGCGTCCCTGGGAGGTGATGCGGTTGCCCGCGGAGGAGAACATATTCGAGACGTAGAGATCCATGAGGCCATCGTTGTCGTAGTCTCCCCAGCAGCTCGACATGCCGGGGGAGATGTCCTCGGCGCCGGCGGTGGCCGCGATGTCGGTGAACCGGCCGGAATCGTTGCGGTAGAGGTTGTTGCGGCCGAAATCGTTGGCGACGTAGAGGTCCTGGTCGCCGTCGTTGTCGAGATCGACGAAGAGGGCGCTGTGGGTAGACTCGAGCCAATCAACCCCAAGCTCCGCGGAGCGTTCCGTGACCGTGCCGTCGGTATTCTGTACGAAAAGGCGGTTGGGCAGCCCTCCGGGCTGGCAGACGTAGAGATCGTCGCGGCCGTCTCCATCGATGTCGCCGATGGCAAGTCCCTGCCAGCCGCCGATGTCGATTCCCATTCTCAGCTCGATCCTGCCCATCCAGTGGTCAAGGCCGGGCAGGAGCTGGGACCTGAAGGCGGCGCTGCCCGCGAGGGAGGCCTTCGTGCAGTCGGTGAACAGGGACTCTGCGCCGGTGAGCCCGATGGCCTCCTCGTAGGATTCCACCTCGGTGCTCTTGAGGAGCCAGCGCTCGCCGGCGCGCGTCCAGCTGGAGAGCCAGGTCGCCTTGACCTGGAAGGTGCCCTCTTCGAAGCGGCCGCCGAGCTGGAAGTAGGTTCGCGTCCGGGCGCTGTTCCCGTCGCCCAGGGCGACCTCGAAAAGCTTCAGCTTGCTGTGGCGGCCGGTCGAGCCGGCGAAGGCCTCGAGCAGCTCGCCGAGCGCGGCCTCCAGGCCGTCGCGGCCCTTGCGGGAGGCGGCCTGCTTTCCCGCCGGGGCCTTGCGGACGATGAAGTGTCGATCGCGAAAGGTCTCCTCCAGCCCGGTGGGGCGAAGCGCCGAAGAGGTGAACTCTTCGGCGAGGAGCCCATCGGCCGGGGTTTTTCCCGGCGGCGAATCCAGCAGGTGCGCGAAGGCCTCGAGGGTCTCCTGCGCCCGGGCGCCGAAGACCTCCGTATCCCAGCCGCCGCGGGCCGCGTCCTCGGGGGGCGGAGCGCCGCGCGCGCCGGTGATGACGGCATCCAGGTCATCCCTGAGATTCTCCAGCCGCGCTGGATCGATGTCGCTCTTGCAACCCGGAAGCAGCCAGAGGAGGCCTGCCAGGAGCCATGCCGGGGAGAGAGAAGAGATAGCGAATCTGGGTTTCATCGTTTCGGGGGCGCAAATATTTACAGGCGTATAAGATACACGATCGCAGGAGCTCGCCGCTTGGGGAATGGCTGAAAGCCTGCCTGGTGTCGCCCTGCCGAGGTTTTTTTTCGGATTCAGGTTAAATTTTATCCAAAAAAAGGCGGGATGGCTGGATGATAGCTGTAGTGTCCGTGCCCGTAGTCTCGGGGTCTCTACAGGCATATGAGTTCAAATGCACAAAGTCAGAAAATATAAATCACCGTCGTTCCACGGCACTGTCGCTTTTTTGTTGTTCGCGGCCGTGGCCGTTTTCTGCCCAGCGCCCCTCCGGGCTGACACGATCGCTGATTCCATCGCCGACTGGTCAGCCGATGGCGAACAGGGAGCCAACGGCTGGAGCTACGGCTACTACAACCGCACCGCCGATGGCAACAACAGCTACTCGGCGGGTGAATTCATCGAATTCGAGGCCGCCCATTGGAGAGGAACAGGCTGGCGGCTGGCGCCTTCGAATTGTCCGTGGACCTACATTGCCCAGGAGGGGGTCCACCCCAACGGCACCAACAGCTGCCCCAGCGAGGAGCACTGGCCCATTCGGCGCTGGACGAGCGACCGGGCCGGAACGGTTGAGGTCACCTGGCATACCCGGGAGGTGAATCTCAACGGGGCCGGGGTGAGCGGGCTCCTCTTTCACAACGGCGAGCTGATCGATTCCGAGGTGATCGCCGGCGGAGATGGAGCGGGCGTCACGAGAACGCTTGATGTCACCCTCGCGGTCGGCGATGTCCTCGACCTGGCCAACTCGCCGGTGGGTCCGAACTCCAATCGCAGCGATGGCGCGGATGGTTCCGCCAACCGCCTGACGATCGAAGATGGAGTCGACGATCCCGATGGCGATGGCATCAACTCCGATGAGGACAATTGCCCCGAGGATTCCAATGCGGGGCAGGTCGATGGCGATGGCGATGGCGTCGGAGATGCCTGTGACAATTGTCCCGGCGACGAAAATTCCAACCAGCGAGATCGAGATCGAGATGGTCTCGGTGACGCCTGTGACGAGGTCGACGAGGTCGGGGAGGAGACGCCCCGCTACGGCGTGGTCATCAACGAGATCCACTTCAATCCCATGGAGGGCGCCGACCTCGAGTTCATCGAGCTGTACAACTCCGGCGCCCGGACGGTCGACCTGGGCGGCTGGGCCTTCACCGCCGGCATTCGGCATGAGTTCGAGCCCGGCACCATGATCGAGTCCGGCGGCTTCCTGGTGATCTGCCGGAACCCGCTCGCCCTGGGGCCCGAGTTCGGCCTGGTGCCCAGCGGGCTCGTGCTCTGGGCAGGCTCCGCGCTCGACAACGGCGGCGAGAATATCGAGCTGGTTGACAGGACCTCGGCGGTCGTTGACGCGGTGCGCTACGATGACGATGCCCCCTGGGACCTTGGAGCCGATGGCGCCGGCGGCTCGCTGCAGAGACTCTGCGCCCTCTTCGAGTCCGAAAATCCCAGCAATTGGAGGGGTCGTTCCGACGAGGCTCCCACCCCGATGGCGGTGAACATCAGCATAGAGTGCCCGCCGCCGCCGCGCCCGTCGCCGGCGGTTGCCATCAACGAGATCATGTACCACCCGGCGGACAACGATCCCTACGAGACGCGCGAATACATCGAGTTGACCAATACGACAGGCTCCCCGATTGACCTGCAGGGCTATTGTTTCACCCAGGGGATCGATTTCTGTTTCGAGGAGAGCACGCCTCTCCTGCCGGGGGCCTTTCTCGTGGTCTGCGGTGACGAGGAGGCCGTTCGCGCCGGCTACGGCATCGACAATACCGCCGGCAATTGGGAGGGGCAGCTTTCCAACGATGGAGAGAGGATCACCCTGGTCGATGCGCTCGGCGCGCTCGCCGACTCGGCCCGCTACGGCGAGACGGAGGACTGGAACGTCGGCGCCGACGGTCTCGGCTTCAGCCTCGAAAAGATCGTCGACGACGCGGTGTCCGACGATCCGGCCAGCTGGACCGACTCGGGCGCCATGGATGCCCAGGTGCCCGGCGGCGAAGATGAGTGGAGCACGGTCAGCGTCTCCGGCACGGCCACCAGCAGCAGGATCTACATCTATATCCAGGAGGCGGGCGAGTACCTTATCGACAACATCTCCCTGATCGACACGCGGCAGCCGGATACCAACTTCATCCCCGGCGGCGGCTTTGATGATGGCATCGGCGATTGGGATGCGCGTGGGAACCACTCCGGCAGCCGCTGGAGCCGCGCCGCGGGAGGAGAGCGCTTCGATGAGCCGGCCCTGCACCTCGTCTCTACCGGTCGCGGAACCGGCGCGGCGAATTCCGTACGCCTGGACCTGCCGGTAGCTCTCGACCGCTCAGCGGCGGTCACCCATACCCTCAGCTTCTCCTATCTCCAGCTCAGCGGAGGCGACACTCTCACGGCCAGGCTGTCGGTTTCGACCGCCAGCCGGGGTGTCTTCTGGCAGCGCGGCGGGGGAGGAGGCGGCGTGGCCACCCCCGGCGAACTCAACGTGGTCGCCAGGGATTGCCTGCCGCCCTTCGTCAGCAACCTGAACCGCTGGCCGCGGGAGCCGACTTCCGCCGACTCCACGACGATCACCGCCCGGGTGAGGGGCGAGCCGACCGAGGTCAAGCTCGTGACCTCTCTCAGCGGCGCGAACCGGGAGCTCGAGATGTTCGATGATGGGGTGTCCAACGATGGGGCTGCGGGTGACGGGGTCTACGGTGTCGACATCCCGGCCCAGCCGCACAATACCGTCGTGACCTTCAAGGTCGAGGCGCGCAGCGGGTGCGGGCTGCGTGTTTTCCCCCCGCGCACCGACACCGAGGATGTCTACGGCTACTACGTCAATGACAACCAGCCCGACTCGCCTCTTCCCATCATCACGTTCATCACGCCCTCGGCCAATGGCCGCAGCTGGCTCTCGGGTTCCGGCCGCGCCTATCGGCGTTTTTCCATCGCTTCCAGGGGTGATATTTTCCACCAGGCGCAGATTCGCCGCCGGGGGGGCAGCGTCTACGGAGCCACCAAGCCCTTTCTGAAGGTCAAGATGAACAAGGGGCACCTCTTCTTCGGTAAGAAGCGGTTCAACCTGCAGAGCCTGTGGACGGACAAGTCGCTCGTTCGCGAAACCATGGCCTGGAGGCTCTTTGATGAGATGGACAATCCCGCCCTGAGCCATGAATTTTTCCGTATTCATGCCAACGGCTCCTACCACGCTCTCTACGCGGTGATGGAGAACCCCGAGGAGCGCTGGCTGGATCGTGTCGGGCTCAATGCCGATGGCAACCTCTACAAGGCGACCGCCTCACGCGAGGAGCGAAACGGCACCTACGAGAAGAAAACCAACCAGCATGAGGACTACAGCGATCTGCGCACCTTCCTGAACGCTCTCCATGACACGCCCCGCAACCAGCTCGCCAATTTCTTCCTCGAGAAAACCGAGCCGGACACGCTCATCGACTACCAGGCGGGTCAGGTGCTGATCAACAACCGCGACTATCCGCACAAGAATCATTACCTCTATCATGATCTTGAGAGTGATCGCTGGATCGCTACCGGCTGGGACCTCGACCTCTGCTACGGCAAGCGCTGGGATGGAGGCAATGGCGGGGTCTACAACGACCGCATGGACAATCCCGGCATGACGATCTGGAATACCACCAGCGTGCGCGGTGGAGGTACCGGCAACCACCTCCTCGACAAGTTCTTTTCCCAGTCCGGCACCTATTTCCGCCGCGCCTACCTGGTGCGCCTCTGGGGGGCCATCCACGAGAAGTACACGCTCGATTTCTATGAGCAGCGGCTGGCCGACTACAGCGACCTGCTCATGGAGGAGCAGCGCGATGACATTGGTGCCTGGGGGCGTACGAGCCCCGCCGGTGATCGCTCAGCACCCTCCGGCTTCGAGCCGAACATCGCGAGGGTCATGGCTCACATCCGCTCGCGGCGCAGCTACATGATCAACTACCTTCGCGGTACCGAGCGCTTCACCGGCTATGACCGCCTGATGATCACGGAGGTAATGTACAACCCGCTCGGCGATGACGAGGCGGAATACCTGGAGCTCTGGAATAACTCCGGATCCCAGGTCGACGTTTCCGGCTGGACGGTCGCGGGCCTCGGGGCGAACGATGAAAACGGCGTGCGCCAGGAGTACCTCTTCCCCGATGGCACCAATATCGCCCGGGACGAGATTGTCATCCTCGCCAAGGACCCGGTCGCCTTCCGCAGGGTGTACGGCACTCCCGCCCGGATCCTCGGCCCCTACCCGGGCAGCCTGAGCAATGAGGGTGAGAAGCTGCGCCTGAAGGATGATGGCCCGGGCTATCCCGCCACCGTCGACATCGTCAGGTATTCCCAGGACGCGCCGTGGCCGGCTCGTGCCGATGGCCTGGGCTACAGCCTCGAGCTGTTCGAGATTCACGAGGACATCGACAATGACACGCATCTCAATTGGGGGGTTTCCTCCCGCATCTACGGCTCACCCGGCTCGATCCAGCGATTGGGCGAGGCGACGCCGTCCTTCGTGCGCGGCAACTGTAACGGTGACCAGGCGGTCGATATCTCCGACGCGGTGACGATCCTGTTTTACCTCTTCCTTGGCGAGCAGGAGCCGCGCTGCCTGCAGGGTTGCGACATCAACGGCAACGAGCAGGTTTCCATCGACGATGCCATCGGCCTCCTTCGTTATCTCTTCAGCGTCGACGGTTTCGCGATACCGGCGCCCGCTCCCGGCGGCGATTGCGCGCCATCGCAGGAGGGTTCCTGCGAGCTCTCCAATTGCGTAACCCAGGGCTGAGGTTTTTCTGTCGGACGATCTTCTTTCGCCGCGGTTTTGTCGTGTCCTATCGGTCGGTCGCGGGGTTAGATGTCTCAGAAGCCGCCTGGTCGCGGCCCCGGCTCACATCATTGAAATCTTCACGAATTTAAGAGGTAGCTCATGAGAACCCTGGCACCGCGAACCCTTCTGGTCCTTTCGTTCTTTTGCCTGGCGCTCCCGGGCGGACTGAGCGCCCAGGAAGCTGATGACGACAAGAAGGCGGAAAAAGAAAATCCCGCCGGGGACGGTGCCGATGAGAGAGCCCCCGCGGGCCGCGCTGGCGAGAGACGGCGTCCGGATGCTCCCGGGGCCCGCCGGGTGAATCCCATGGCCAGGATGTTCGAGCTCATGGATCCCAATGGTGACGGGGTAATCACGGCAAAGGAGATGGATGAATTTATCGCGAAGGTCGATACCGACCGCGATGGACGGGTAAACGATGACGAGCTGCGCGTAAGGATGAGGAGCATATTGGAGGCGCGGCGTCCGGGGTCTTCCCCGGGTCGTTTCGGCCGCTCCGGCAGCGGCGGCGGTGGAAGGTCACGGGGCGGCAGAGAGCGGCGGTCGCTTGACGATCCCCGCGTTTCGAAGGAGTCGGCCGAGGCAGCCAATGCCCTGAAAAAGGCGACCCACGGCGGCGGGCTTCCCGGCCCCGGCGAGGCGGCGCCCGATTTCAGCCTCTCTCTGCTGGAAGGTTCGTCGGCGCCTGATTTCGTGAAGCCGGATGGAAAGGGCAAGGTTCGCCTGTCCGGGCACAAGGACAAGAAGCCGGTGGTCCTGATCTTCGGCAGCTACACATGACCGCCTTTTGCCAGCCAGGCCGGGCGCCTGGAGGAACTTTACAGCAAGTATCGTAAATCGGCAGCTTTCTTCGTCGGCTACATTCGTGAAGCCCATCCGATCGATGGCCAGAGTCCTCTGCCGGAGGGTCGTTCGGTCAATGATCCGAAGAATTTTCTCGAGCGTACGGAGGTCGCCAGCACCTGCGCGAAGAAGCTGAACTTCACCATGCCGATGCTCATCGATGACATGAAGGATTCGACCGCGAAGAATTACGGGGGCTACCCCGACCGCCTCTACCTCGTCGGCAAGGACGGCAAGGTGGTTTACCAGGGCGGCCCGGGCCCGCGCGGCTTCAAGCCCGATGAGCTCGAGGAGCACCTCGAGAAGATCCTCGATAAGGGCGCCGACGGAAAATGATGGGAGCCGCGAGAGGTCCTGCCGGCTGCCTTTATCGCTTCCTCTTCGGGGTCCCGGTTCCCGTTGCGCGGGCGGCGGAAACCGCTTCACCTCGGCGGAAAAAAGAGGGCTTATAATTCCGCTTATTTCATCGATGCTGTTTTTTTCTGAAGGGGTAATATTGAAGCAGCGCGCCAGCCTGTACAGGCTGGAGGGGAGCGTTTGTTTCTGCTTTAACAGGTTGCCAAGTTTGGCAGGTTACCGGTTTGACAGGTTACCGGGGGCACTCAGTGGGTTTTCAGGGTTGTATAATCCGTTTGGATAATGAGCGGTTGGTTCTGTCCGTTTCGGCCCTTCTGGATGCGCCTTGGAATTGGGAAGGTTAACTTTTAGGGGTTCAGGATGAGCGTATATCGAGCTGATAAGGTCATGTGTTCAGAGTGTTGTCAGCGAAGGCGGCTCGTTTTCGGGGCGTTGCTGCCGGCCCTGTTGCTCCTACCGTGGGGCGCCGTTCACGCGCAGGAGGACGCGGTCGAGTTCCAGGCCAGGCCTGACCTCAGGGTGCTGCGCGATGGCGACGGGCAGGCTGGAGCGCGTTTCGGCGTTCGCCGGGGGCCCGCCAATCCGTTCAAGGCGGCCTCCGGAAAATACTCCGGCCGCGAGGCGGCATCCGCGGGAAAGCTGCCGCCGGCGATCGGCAGGCTGCTGAAGAGTCGCAAGGCTGTTTCCATGAAGGGCCCCGCCATCAAGAGCCCGCATTCAAAATTGAGAGGTGCTGGGGCCTGGGCGCTTGGGGGCGTCAAGCCCCGGGTACCTGCCGCCGGTGATGGCGGAGGCGCCGGCGAGGAAGAGGACGGAGAGGATGAGAAATGTGCCACCGGGGCGACCGCTAATTTCTGCCAGGACTGGTTGGTCGGCAATGTCGAGTGCGGGGGAGCGGCAGAGGGCGCTCTCGAGCCGGGTGACGGGCTGCTGGGAGACGGCACCCTTGTCGATATCTGGTTGCTGGAGCTCGATTCCACGCAAATAGTCGATATCAATCTACTCTCCGATGAGATGAATACGTTCCTGTTCCTGGTGGATGCGGATTGTTTCGTTATCGCCACGAACAACGACTGTATCGAGGGCGATCCCGGCTCCGGCTCCTGCCTGGGGGCCCTGCTGGAGCCCGGCAGCTACCACCTGGTGGCGAATGGCTGGGAGCCGGCGGATAGCGGGGACTACAGCCTGGGGGTCAACTGCGAGCCGGTGAGGTTCTGCGGCGATTGCGTGGAGGGCGAGGCCGTGTGCGGTGAGACGATCACCGGGGACCTTGCCGACGGTGACTGCCTGCTGCCGGATGGGTCGATGCTTGACACCTACTCGATCGAGGTTGTCGAGCCCAGCCGGCTGACGATCGACATGCGCTCGGTGGCGGTGAATCCCTATCTCCTGGTCATGGATGAAAACTGCGCGCCGATCGCGGAGATCGACGATGCCGATCCGAAGGCGGGCAACCTTGACGCTGCTCTTGTCCTCGACCTTCGGCCGGGCAATTATTTCATCATCGCCAATTCAAGCGCAGGCGGCGAGTCGGGGTCCTATGAGCTCAGCCTCGCCTGCGAGCCCTTCGACCTCTGCTCCGATTGCCGGATAGCCGAGCTTGGCTGCGATGGCGAGCTCGTCGAGGATGGGCTGTTTGAAGATGATTGCGTTCTCCAGGACGGCAGTTTTCTCGATGTGTTCTCCTTTGACCTGCCGGAGGCCAGTCGGGTTTCGCTGTCCCTGAGCTCCATCGTGTTTGATTCTTACCTGTGGCTCTACGATGAGAATTGCGAGGGTGTCGAGGCCAACGATGATTGTCAGCCCGGCAATTTTGACCTCTCCTGCCTGACGGTCGATCTCGAGGCCGGCGCCTATTTTGTCGCCGTGAACAGCTACGCCGCGTCGGAGACGGGACTTTACCAGCTCAGCGCGACCTGCCAGGCAGGGTTCGATTTCTGCGCCGATTGCAATGTCGGTTCCGCGGCCTGCGATGACCTGGTGACGGGAACTCTCGATCTGGATGATTGCCAGATGGCCGACGATGGGAGCTTTGTCGATCTCTATACCTTCGAGGTCGAGGAGCCCGGGCCGGTGATCATAGACCTCTCCTCGCTCGAGTTCGACACCTTCCTCAGGTTATACAACCAGGACTGTGAAGAGGTCGCCGTGGATGACGATGGAGGGGATGGGCTCAACTCCAGGATGATGCTCGATCTCGAGGTCTGTACCTATGTCATCGGGATCAACAGCTACGCCAACGGGGAGATCGGCACTTACGACCTGGCCATTCGTTGTCCGGATGTCACGCTCTGCCGTGACTGCGAGGTGGGGAGCATCACCTGCGGCGAGACGGTGAGCGGCTCCCTTGACGCCGCTGATTGCGCTCTCGCGGATGGGACGCTCGTCGATTCCTACACCTTCACGGTGGAGCAGGCCTCCCAGGTCTCGGTTACCCTCCGCTCGAGTGAGTTCGATACCTTCCTGAACCTCTCGGATAATTTCTGCGAGACCTTTCTTACCAACGAGGACTGCCAGCCCGGAAATTTCGAGGTCTCCTGCATCGAGGGAGTGACCCTCAATGCCGGAACCTATACCATCGGAGTCAGCGCGGCGGGCGCCGGTGGAGGTGGCCTGTGTGCAGGCGGATAATTGTGCGGACTGCGGCGATGGAGTGGCCGAGTGCCCCGGGATGCTCGATGGGTTTCTCGATGCCGATGACTGCTCGCTGGAGAACGGCCGCCTGTTCGACTCCTTCGAACTCGAGGTCCTGGAGACGCAGGAGTACGTCATCAGCCTGACCTCGGGGAGCATCGACACCTTCCTCTACCTCTATAGCGGAGAGAGCTGCGAAGAGATCGCCTTTGACGATGACGGCGGCGATGGTTTGAATTCCAGCATGGCTCTCAACCTGGCTCCCGGCACCTACTGGCTTCTTCCCAGCAGCTATGCCGCGGGCGTCGTGGGATCCTACACCCTGGACATCGGCTGCAATAAGGCGGCGGTCTGCCCTCCCTGCGAGACTGGAGAGGTGGCCTGCGGCGAGCCGATGGACTCGGCCTTCCCGTTGGACACCTGTACCCGCTCCAGTGGCCAGTCCGAGGACATCTACAGTGTTGTTGTCGAGGGAGGGATTCTCGACATCAACCTCACATCGGCTGAATTCGACACCTACCTGAGCATCTACGATTCCAGCTGCCTGCCCCTCGCCGTGAACGATGATTGCGAGCCGGGTAATTTTGACCTCTCCTGCCTGACCCTGGAGGTTCCCGCCGGCACCTACTATATCGGCGTCAGCAGCTACGCTGTCGGTGAGCAGGGAAACTTTGGGCTCAATATCACCTGCGAGGCCGGCGCGGCCGTCAACCTGTGCTCCGAGTGCGTTACCGGCTCGATTCTTCCCGGTGACGTCACGGCTGGAGATTTTCCCGCCACCGAGTGTACGGTGCCTGGAGGCGCCGAGTCACTCGAGCTCTGGCGGCTCGAGCTTGACGAGCCCTTTGTCGGCAGAATTCGCCTCGAGTCGGATGATTTCGACACGATTCTCGGTCTTACGAATGGGGATTGCGGGTTGGTCGACCGGAACGATGATTGTGACCAGACGACGGTCAATTCGTGCCTGCAGGTCGATCTTGACCCGGGGGTCTATTTCCTTGGCGTCAGCAGCTTTGAGGCCGGCAGCTCGGGAGCCTATACCCTGGCCCTGGAGGCTCTCCAGGAGCCCGGGCGTAGTATCGGTCCGTTCCTCAGGGGTGACGTCGACCAGAGCGGGGATCTCCAGCTGACGGACGCGGTGGCGATCTTCTCCTACCTGTTCCTCGGGGCCCGGGAGCCTGCCTGCCTGGCGGCCGCGGATCCGGACGGAACCGGAGAGATCAACTTGACCTCGGGTGTCTACCTGTTGCAGTTCCTCTTCATAGGAGGACAGGCGCCGGCCGCTCCCTTCCCACAATGTGACCGCTCATCGAGCGCTACCGACCTGGGACTGGGTTGCTCCAGGCCCCAGGACTGCTTCTGAGCCGCGCTTCCGGGTAGCCCCCGGCTTTCTTTTTACGATAGGGGCGGCGCGTGGATCACCGTGGGGCGCGAGGTCTTCATTCCCGGGCCGCTTTCGTTTACTATGCTCCCTGTCCAGATTACTTTTTCGCGGCAAGGGTCTCTCCATAGTGCGCGCACCCGTATCGACATTTTCCGTCTTTCTGCTTGTCCTCTCCGGCTTCTTTGCCGTCGCGGGCCAACAGCTGCCGGCCGATGAGCAAAGGCCGCCCGCCGGCTACAGCGGTCTCTACACGCGGATTTCCCGAGCGGTCGTGGGGATTACCCGGAGCGATTACCCCAGGGAGCGGGCGCGCAGCAGCATCACGCATTACGGCACCGGGACCCTTCTCGACCCGGTAGGTCTCGTGCTGACATCTCCAACGGTCGTCCCGGAGGGTTCGCGCAATATCGACGTCTACCTGCATGGCGGGCGCGTCGCGGCGGCTATGCTGATCAAGGTCTACCCCGAGAAGGAGATCTCTCTTCTGCAGTTGAAGGATTTTCGGCGGGCGCTTCCGCCCGGCCAGGAGCGCCTGGAATATCTTCGCCTCGGCTCAAGCGGATCCCTGGCCATCGGAGATCCCGTGTTCAGCCTCGGGAATGCCTTCGGCAGTATCCAGACTGATGACCAGGTGGCGATGGCCGCGGGTGTGTTCAGCGGGGTCGTTGAGTTGAAGCAAAAGCATCCCGAGTCCACCTATACCGGTCCCGCGCTGGAGTCGACCGCCGCGCTGAACAACGGGATGGATGGAGGGCCGCTGGTGGATTCCAGGGGCCGGATGGTGGGATTGCTCATCCTCAATTTTTCCCGCCAGCGCTGGCTTGGCACGGCCGTCCCAATCGATGGGATGAAGCGGCTTATCCAGCCGCACCGGTCCTGGTTTGACGACAGCCTTGAAGACGGCGCTCCCCTTGCCGGCCTCGAGCTGATGGGCTCTCCTGAGGGTGGCCGGATTACCATCCTCAAGGTGAATCCAGGAGGGCCGGCGGCGGAGGCCGGGCTTCGCCAGGGAGATGTTCTCAAGAGCTTTAACGACGAGAAGGTCGAGTCGGTCGCCGGGTTCAGGAAGCTGTTCAACGATTCCCGTCCGGGGCAGGAGGTCCGTTTCGGGGTGGTTCGTGACAAGACCGCCCTGTCCCTCGAGCTCACTCTCTGGGGGAGGTTCTGATGGCTGGAGGCGCCGGACTGCCGGGACATTCTAAGCAGTGCATGCTCTTTCCGTTCGCGCTGTCGCTCGCCTTCCTCCAACCGCATGGCCTCCTGGTCGCGGGCGAGGCGGGCTCGGTCGCCGCCCTGGCGGCCTCCCTCGAGGACTGGGTGGTGGCGATCAAGGTAAACAGGAGCAAGGACATCCAGATTCCCAGGTCCCAGCTTCCTTTCAATGGCCGTGGCTCGGCCGAATCGCAGAGCTATTACAAACGTCCCGAGGGATATGTGACCGGTTTGCTCGTCGACCGTCACGGCCATGTCCTGACCAGCAATTACAACCTGCTCGGCACGATCAAGTCGGTTACCGTCCGGTTGCCTTCAGGCAAGGAGCGCGCGGCAACGGTCGTGGCGCGAGATCCCCTTGATGACCTGGCCCTTCTCCGGCTCAAGGGCGATGGAGAGGTGGCCACGAAGGCGCAGTGGCGCGAGCCGCCATGGGCCGAGGCTTCGCCTGTCGCGGCCGGGAGCCTGGTCTTCGCTCTTGGCAGGGGCCCATCACCCGAACGGATGAACCTGAGCGAAGGAATCATCAGCGCTGTCGGGCGAAACAGCAGTCGCGCTGTACAGATTGATGCGAAGCTCAACTACGGCAACGTCGGCGGCCCCCTGGTGGATCTCGATGGCAAGATCGTGGGGATCTGCGGATTTGTCGGGCACGTCTACCCTCAATGGGGTTTGAATTCAGGGATAGGTTTCGCGACCACCGCCGAGACCATCCGCAGGATCCTGCCCCGGCTGCTCGAGGGCAAGGATGTCAAGCCTCCGCCGAGACCCTTCCTCGGGATCCAGTCGGAGCCGGCCGGCGGCGGCAACGATGGGGCTCCCGTGATCAAGGTCGTGCCCGGCAGCTCCGCGGCCTCCGCCGGTGTCAAGAGCAAGGATGTGATCATCCGGTTCAACGGCGAGGAGGTCCCCAATTTCACCCGGCTGAGATTCCTGATCTTTTCCCGCAAGGTGGGGGATGAGGTCGAGTTTGTCGTTCGCCGGGGCGAAAAGGAAATTACCCTGAAGGGCGTTCTCGGGAAGTTCCCCGAGCGCAGATGAGATGAAGAAGTTCACCAGGTCGAAAGTAAATGTCCAGGCGCGCTCCAGTCGCCGGCTCTATTGTCTCCTGGCCCTGTTGGCGCTGGCGCCCTGTCCGCGGGTTTGCGCGGATGGCGCCTCTTCTCAGGTCGCGGCCCTGCGCGAGCTCGAGACCCGGATCAAGACGGTGGTCGCCGCCTGCAAGCCGGCCTTCGTCTTTATCAAGGGGGGCCAGGAAAGGGGCTATTCCAGCGGCTCAGGATTCTGTATCAGCCCGGATGGTTATGTCCTGACGAACGATCACGTCATAGCCGGCGCGCGTTCGGTCCAGGCCTACATGACGGGCGGGCGGTTTTTCAAGACAACGGTCGTCGGCAGGGATCCCGGAGGCGATGTCGCCCTCCTGAAGCTCCAGGGCGGGGAAAAATTTCCCTTTCTCGAGCTGGGCGACAGCCAGGGGCTTCGGCCCGGGCAGCGTGTCCTCGCTCTCGGCGATCCGTTTCTCACGGGCTCAGAGAGTATCTTCGATCCGGGCGCCCCGGCCAATTTCGAGCCGGCGGTGTCGATGGGAATCGTGAGCGCGGTCCATCGCTACAGCGAGACCTACAACGATGCGATCCAGGTCGACCTCGCCGTCAACCGGGGAAATTCCGGCGGCCCGCTGATCACTCTTGATGGCAAGGCGGTCGGCATCAACGGGAAGATCGAGACACGCTTCGCCCTGGGGATCAATACCGGCGTGGGCTACGCGGTTCCCTCGAACCAGATAGCGCGTTTCATGAAATACCTGAAATCCGCTGAGGGGGGAGTCATCCTGCATGGAAAAATAGAGGGTCTCATCGTTGGCGAGAGGGCGGATGAGAAGTCCGGGCTGCCGGTGACCGGTGTGCGGCAGGGCTCCCCGGCCGCCGCCTCCGGCTTCAAGGTTGGAGATCTCCTCGGGAGTCTTGGCGGACTGCCCGTGAGGACCCGTTCGAGATACATGGGCATCCTGGGGACCTATCCCGCCGGCGAGTCTATCGGGGTGGAGGTTCTGCGAGCCGGCGGCAAGCTCGAGTTAGAGGCGGTGCTGGTGGCCGGGGGGAAGGCCCACCTCGGGATCAAGCCGCGGGTCGTCAGCGGAGATGTCGAGGGTGTCGAGGTCGGAACGGTTGAGCGCTCTACATCGGCTCAGCGAGCCGGGATCAAGGAGGGAGACGTCATCACCATGTTCGATGGTGAAGCTGTGGTGTCATCGACAGACCTCAAGCGTCTCATGAACCGACGGAGACCCGGAGACACGGTCGTTCTCAGAATTTCCCGCTCCGGTGAGGTCCTGGAGCTCGAGGTTACGCTCGGGGGAAAATAGTTCGGTTACCCATTCGCGAGGGGATATGGAAACCTGATGTTGACCAGAGCGCTTCTCACTGTCCTTGTCGTATTTTCGCTCCCGGCCCTTGACGCCGGGGACCGGGATTTTTCCGTGCCTGGAAGTTTCCCGGTGGGAGTTCGCACCCTGGTCCTTGTTGATAAGAGCAGGGAGGACAGCTACTCCGGCGGCCCGCGAACACTCGTCACGGAGGTCTGGTACCCCGCCGCGGAGTCGGCTCGTTCGGGAAAGAAGACGACCTTCAGTGAATTCTTCGGAAAACACCAGGCGGCCGCGGGAAAGTTCGTCGGGCATTTCGGGGAGAAACTGTCGGAGGTCGAGGAGCGCTTCCGCTGCTGCGGGGTTCGGGGCGCCACCCTGAGAGAGGGCCGTTTTCCCCTGCTGGTTTTTTCTCATGGAAACGGCGGAATACGCCACCAGAACGTATTCCAGGTCGAGCACCTGGCCAGCCATGGCTACATCGTGGTTTCAGCGGACCATACCGGCAACGCCGCGCTGCCGCCCCTGCCGGCCCGGGCCCTGCCCTACGACAACTCCGGGAGGGGGAGGTCGGCGCGCGAGCGGCCCGTTGACGTCTCGTTTCTCATCACCGAGCTGCTTCGCCGGGGCGCCCGCGCGGGCAGCTGGCTGGAGAACCGTCTCGAGCCCGAGCGTATCGGAATCCTGGGCCATTCCTTCGGCGGCTTCACGGTCTGCAAGGTCGCGGAGACCGATCGCCGTGTGAAAGCCATTCTGCCCATGACGGCCGCCTACGGCAAGAAGACCTCGCTGCCGCTGCTGCTCATGCTCGGTGAGAAGGACCGGACCATGGGCGCGGCCGGGAATACGGTCGCCAGGATGTACTACAAGGCCTGCGCCGGGCCGAAACACCTGGTATCCCTGAAGCGGGCGGGACATTTCAGCTTTACCGATATGGACGGCATCTCACCGGGCTTCGGAGATGGAGTGAGTGGCGAGGAGTTTCTTCCCATCTCCCGGGCGAAGGCCGTCATCAACGCCTATACGCTGGCCTTTTTCGATCACTACCTTCGAGGTGATGTCGAAGGCGGGCTGTACCTGCGTACGAACTCGGCTGAAGAAGAAATAGATCTGAAAAGCGGCAACCTTCCAAAGCCGAAGCCGTCCACAGCCACGGCTCGCAAGGCTCCTGCCCAGGTCGCCGGGGTAGCTAAGAAGCGGGTGCTGGTCGTCACCGGCGACGATGTGCCCGCGCACGACTGGCGCCAGACCACGGCCCATACCAGGAAGGTCCTGGGCGCCGACAAGGAGCTCGAGGTCATCGTCTGCGAGGATCCGGCCATCCTCGCCGGAGGGTCGCTCTCGAAGTACGACACCGTCGTTCTCAACTTCCGCAATCCGCCGCCGCGGGATCCCGGGCCGGTCGCGCGCGCAGCGCTAGAGGAGTACGTCAGGGGCGGCGGCGGCCTGGTTGTCATTCACTTCGCCATCTTCGCCTTTCCCGGCTGGCAGGAGTACCGGCGTATCATAGGGAGGGTCTGGGTCGGGCGCCTCTCCGGAAAGAAGATCTCCGGGCACAGCCCGCGGGGAACCTTTGATGTCCGGGTGGTCGATGGGGCCCACCCCAGCATGTCAGGCCTGGAGAAGTTCACCGCCGACGATGAGCTGTACTCCAAGCTCCAGGGCGAGGATCCGATTCATGTCCTGCTGGATGCTCATTCGGATTACAGCGGTCGGCGTGAGCCCGTCGCGTGGACCAGGGCTTATGGCAAGGGGCGGGTCTTTGTCTCGATTCTCGGGCACGACCTGAAGTCCAGGGAGGTGCCGGCCTTCAAGACCCTATTGCGCCAGGGAACAGCCTGGGCCGCGGGCCGGGAGTAGCCGCGGCGTTTTCAGCCGGCTTCGGGCGGCGCGGTCGTGGGAATTGTGCTGATAACATTGTGAATGAGCCGTTTTCAGCATGGCGAGGAACGATAAGGAGATCGGCCTTGTGGACGAGGGCGATGCATTACCTTGCGAGAGAGCGACCCTAACCTTAAGATAACTTTTCGTGTTCATTTTGAAGGTACGCAGAAGTATGAAAAAAACGCTGACGTTCGTCGTATTATTCGCCTGCCTGGGGCTGCTGCAATCCTGCCAGCCGTCCGCGCGGGTGCCCGTTGACAGCAAGGATGAAGGCTCCGGCGCTGAGGTGGGCAAGAGCGTCGTGGACGGCGCTGCCGGTATCGGTAAACCCGAAGCCGGCCCTGAAGTCGAGCTGTTGAAGGTGGAGGCGGCTCCGGCGCTCTCGGCTGAATGCCAGGCGCTCTACGATGAGCTCAGCAAGCTTCGCGCGGGTATTCCCTACGTTTTTCATGACCTGGAACGAAGTCCCCGGGAGATCGATGATGACCTGAAGAAATCCATCGGATTGGCCGACAAATTCCTCAAGACCTGCCCGGGGAACGTCTATACCGGCGAGATCAAGGCGCTGCTCGCTCGCCACCTGTCGAGCCGCTACA
The DNA here is from genome assembly GCA_022451445.1 of Planctomycetota bacterium. Classification (GTDB taxonomy): domain Bacteria; phylum Planctomycetota; class UBA8108; order UBA8108; family UBA8108; genus UBA8108. The sequence continues at coordinate 4,746 of JAKUSY010000006.1, read as the reverse complement.
AGCGCCAGGAGAACTCGTACAGGGATGCCCTGAAGCGGCAGCTCGGTGTCGCGAAGCTGAGCAGGGCGCAGAGGACGCAGATCGCGGCCCAGGTCAAAGCCCTGATGAAGAAATATCTCGACCGCATCGAGGAGCTTGGCCAGGAGGCGCTCGCGGCCTCCAGGCCCGGTGAGCGAACCCATTGTGAGGGTCTGAGCGTACTGGCGGACCTGAGCTTCAATTATCTAGGCGACAATGAATCTCATATCGAGCTCTCTCGTCAGTATATCGCGGCCGGCTGTGAGGAGCTTCTCGAGGGAAACCAGGACTACCATTTCAACATTGGTATGAGCTTCCTTCGAGCCGGTCAGTATGAGGAGGCGAAGCAGCATATTTTGAAGGTATTGAAGACGCGTAGCGACCGCCCGCAATTCGTGATCTACAACATCTGCCTGTTCGAGGCGATGTATGCCCTGGGAGATCACGAAGGGCTGGAAAACCTGATGATTCGTGTCCAGGAAGAATACGGCGAGCGGCTCAAGGATGGGAAGCTCCCCAAGTCGATCTGGGCCCAATACAGCCAGTGGTCATTGATCAGCGATTTCTGGCTCGGCTTTGCCTCCTATGCCCTCGGTGATGTGGAATCGGCGCGGGCCAACTACCGCCGGTATATCGACAAGGTCGATCAGCTGGAGCAGGAACTTGCCCAGACCGGTAAGCAGCTGCCCAGCGTCGCGCGGATCTATCGAGATTTCCGGGCCAAGGACTACATGAAGTACCTGGACGAATTCCAGGGGAAGGTCCCGAGCCGGGATTTTGATTCCGGAGTCGATTGGCTGGTTGGCAAACCCGTGAGCTTTGCCCAGAGCAGGAAGGATTCCAAGGTGGTGGCGATCCTGTTCAGACAGCCGAAAAACCTGCGCGCGCTTCCCTTCCTCAAGCTTCTGGATTCTCTGCAGAAGCTCAACCCGGAAAAGTTTACCGCCATCACCCTCTCCTTCATGCCGAAGGGGATCACGCCGGAGGCTCGGCAGCAACGGACCGACAATCTGAGGAAAGAGCTGCAGGATAATGAGCTTGGTGTAACGGCCGGGTTTGACACGAGCGATAAATACAAGGTGTTCAGAAGCCTCCACGCCACCGTCGGCTCCGCTTCTTTCATCATGTTCGATTCGGCGGGCCAGGCGGCCTGGTACCACGTGGATCCTACCGAGCGGGATCTCAACACCCTGCAGCGGGTAGCCGATCGCCTGCTGCAATAACTTCCGGTCGACTCTCCGGGTGAGCGGGGTGTGAGCCCCCGCTTTTCTCTCTCGCCGTCGCGATGGTTCCGTTTCGCCGTTTGCGCCGGCGCTGAGCCGCGTTCTGGTGGGGGAGGAAACCGGAAAAAAACTTAAGTGAAGTATGCGATTTGGCCGATGAAGACGAAAGCGCCGCAGTTCGTTTCATGTCGAAGGCCGCATTGCCATGCTGAGCTTCAATAAGGTGGTTTTAACACTCTCAGGTCTCTGCTTTGCCGCAGGGATCGTGCTTTCGATTCCCCTACCCTTCGAACCACGGCGCCAGGGCCACGCGGAGGCTCTGCCGCCCCCCGCTCCACCGACGAAGGCGATTGAAAAAGCCGAGCCACTGGCCGTCCAATTGGAGAGCCTGTTTTCCAATATAGCGAAAGAGGTCAAGCCCACGGTCGTCGCGATCGTTGCCAGGAAGGCGGGGGAGGAGGCGGGGGAGGAGCTGTCCACACCTGAAAAGGCTCTGCGAAGATCCTTCGGGTCGGGCTTCCTGATCGACACCAGGGGTTTCATCCTCACCAATCACCACCTGGTGGAAGGAGCCGGGGCCCTCGAGGTTACGCTGGCCGATGGAAGGAGTGGTCCGGGTAGAATAGTGCGCAGTGATTCCACCTCCGACATCGCCCTGGTGAAGATCGAGTTGGGAAACCTGCCGGCAGCCAGGCTCGGGGACTCTGATTCGCTCGAGGCGGGCCAGTGGATTCTCGCGATCGGTCATCCGTTCGGTCTGATGCAAACGGTCTCCGCCGGGATCGTCGGGGCGCTTGGGCGCTCCGATCTCAGCCTCCTGCGATACGAGAACTTTATCCAGACCGATGCGACGATCAGCCCGGGTTCCAGCGGTGGGCCCCTGGTCAATCTTCACGGAGAGGTGGTCGGTATCAATACGGCGATCTATTCTCACCTGGGAAAGGTGAACCACGGCATCAGCTTCGCGGTTCCGATCAATCTCGCGCGGGCGCTGGCGGAGCGCTGGATCCTGGGCGGGAATATCAGCCGGATGGGCATCGCGACCATCCATGTGGATCGGGACATGGCGGATTATTACAGCCTCGCGAGGCCGTGCGGGGCCTTTATCAGCTACGTCGAGAAAAGAAGCCCCGCGGCTGTCGGCGGTCTGCTTCCAATGGACCTGGTTGTCGAATTCGGTGGACGCAAGGTCCGCGACCGTCATGACCTGCGCCTGATGATAGCGGAGCAGGTTCCCGGCGAGCCGGTCCTGGTGGGTGTTCTCCGCGCCGGGGGGAAAAAGACCTTCGAGGTCATTCCCGCTGAGAGTTCTGCCTCGGTCGAGGCCCCTCCGGTCCTGGAGGATCCCGAGGCCGGAGGCAGCAGCGCGTTCGGCATCACCGTCACGACTCTTACCCGCGAGCTGGCGTCCAGCATCGGAATTCCGCCAGCGAAAACCGGGGTCGCGATCATCGATGTCGACCCTGAGAGCGTCGCCTGGCGAAAGGGCATCCGCCCCGGCGATGTCATCCTGGGTGTGAACACGAGCAAGGTAGAAGACATATCGCAGCTCGATGAGGCGATGTCCTCGGCGGGAGAGGTCACCATGCTCAAGATCGTCAGCCGGGGTTACGACGAACGCTTTTTCTTCATTCGCCGTTCAGACCGCTGAGGCCACTGTAGCGGTTCACGGCCAACAGGGTTTATTGTCCGCTCCCGCCCTTCTGTTACAATTAAGGCCGTGCCAGCGGGTACGCGTGTCGACGGGTCCGATTGCAGAATACTCGAGCAGGTGAATCCATGAGCCTATTACCGGTAGTCCTGGTGGCCGTGCTGGCCCAGGCGGACTCACCGCCCTCCGAATCGGCCGAACCAATCCAGGCCTTTTCCGGCCACTCGGGGCCGGTCTACGCTGTGGATATCAGTCCGGGTGGCGACCTCGTGGCTACCGCGAGCTTTGATGGCACCCTGAAGGTCTGGAATGTTTCCGATGGAGCGGAGCGGGCGACCTATTCCGGCCACAAGGGCAAGGTGATGAGCGTCGCCTTCAGCCCGGATGGCAGATCGCTGCTGTCGGGCGGTGAAGACAAGACGGTGAAGCTGTGGGATGTTCCCCTCGACCGCGCATCCGCGCTGGCGGCCCAGGCTGGCCCGGTCGAGGCATTTGTTCTGCACCGGAAGTCGGGGCGCCTGGTGACGGGAGCCGCCGCCGGTTCGCTGCTGGTCTGGGACGTGGGTGGGCAGAAGCAGGAGCGCAAGCTGGAGCCCGCGGTTCCCGGCCTGAGGGCGCTGGCCGTAGCGCCCGACGGGAACCTGGTCGCCGCGGCCGGCGATGAGGGGATCGTGCGGGTCTGGAATCTCGCCCCGGCACTCGTGAAGTCGGAGAAGGGAGCGTTGATCGAGGAGCTGGCGCTGATCAAGCCCGGCGCCAGGTGGCGGTTCAAGCGCGGCAAGGTGGCGCTGCCGGCTGACTGGAAGAAGCCGGGTTTCGATGACTCGGGGTGGGAGTCGCTTCCCTCGGGGTTCGGCTATGGAACGAGCCCGGAGGAGCTGAAGACGGTCAAGACCCACCTTGAGGACATGAAGAAGGACAAGTACCTGTCTGTGTTTGTGCGGTCGAAGTTCAAGGTCGTGGATCCCGCCGGAATCAGGAAGCTCACCCTCAAGATCGTTTTTGACGATGGCTTCGTGGTATATCTGAACGGGGCCGAGGTCGCCCGGGAGAACGTCACGGGGAAGCCGCCCGGTTTCGCCCAGGTCGCCAGCGCGACCGTCAGCGATGCCAGCGAAAAACAGATTGATCTCACATCCCATCTGAAGGAACTGAAGGCGGGAGAAAATACCCTCGCTGTGCAGGGCCACAACGCGAGCATCTTGAGCTCAGATTTCGTATTGACGCCTTCGTTGTTCGCGGCCAGCAGTGTTTCGCCGCCTGAAAAAAAGAAGCCCGGCCCTCTCCGGCTTACCGGGGCGGAGGGAACCGTCAGGGCCATAGGCTTTTCTCCTGACGGCGGCCGGCTTGCGGCTGCCGGAGATGACAAATCGGTGCGGGTCTGGCAGCTGAGCGACGGCAAGGAGCTCGTCCGTCTCCAGGGCACCTCCGCGGGACGGGGGCTGGTTTTTATCGATGATAACACTCTGTGCGCGGCGGGAACGGATGGGGTCATTTCCGTCTGGAACGTCAAGGGCGCGAAGCTCCTGCGTTCTCTCAGCGGACACACTGGACCTGTGCGGGCGCTTGGCTGGTTCCCGGGGACCAGGCGGCTGGCGTCGGCGGGCGAAGATGGCCTGGTGCGGCTTTGGGATCCACATTCCGGCAAAGGACTTCAGGACTTCGCCGGGCACGAAGGCGCAGTCCTCTCGGTTTCTTTTTCCCCCGATGGGAAGGTGCTGATGTCGGGCGGGTCGGACAAGACCTTTCGGGCCTGGAAACTGTCAACTGGAAAAGCGCTTGCCTATTTCCAGAAAGAAGGGCACGAGCGTTATACGCGACTAGCCCCCGAAGGGAGGAATAACATCGCCGCCC
>JAKUSY010000599.1 GCA_022451445.1 Planctomycetota bacterium | reverse complement strand
CACTCCGGGTAGTCGTCGCCGCTGTCGTCAAAGCTGCGGTTCACCTGCGTCGAGCCGCCAGTGGCGAAGGTATCGTCCAGCGTCCAGCCGTAGACCAGGTTCACGCCCGGCTGGAATTTGTCGGAAGAGAACGACGCGCTGCCGGTGGGAATGTTCATCTGCGGGATCACGGCCATCTCGGGCAGTAGGCCTTCCTGTGGAACCAGGGCGATCTTGAGGCCCGTATAGAGATCCGTCAAGCCGGCTGTCGAGCGCGACCCTTCGGAGGACTTGATCTGTTCGAAAGCGATGGGAAAGCTGAAGTCGAAATCATCGACGGAATCCATCAGCAGGCCGGGAATCATCCCGAGGCGAAACTCCAGCCAGTCGGCATAGAACCCGGCGCGAAGGAGCTGCTCACCGACCGTCTGCGTCCGGACCGTTACGCCCTCCGACGTGCTCGAGGTGAAGGTATAGCCGAACTCGACCTGGACCACGCCCCGGCCGACAGCCACCGAGGATTCGGTAAAGTCGGGGCGATCGGTAACCAGCGGCTCGTCGAGCTGCGGGCCGCCGGTGTTTTCACCTTCGGAATTCCAGTTGAAGAGAGTGCCCCGCGAAGGGGGCTCATCCTGTGGGATCCCCACCGCCGCCAACGAGAGAAGAGAACGAACGGGCGCCTCGAAACCCGTGCCATAGCTGAAGGCCAGCCCCCTGGCGAGAAAGCCCCCGGCCTCCGCGCGCTGTTCAAAGAGGTCTCCCCCGGGGGGCAGCTCCTGGCCTGTGGCCAGGGAGCAGAAACAGATCGCGGCGGCCGCAAAAGCCAGGCGGCTCACTCCCGGTGAACGGGGCGTCTTTATCATCTGGTAATTACTTTCCTTCTGAATGCCAGGTCATGGGCTTTCATACCGCCGCCCACCGTAGCCCCCGGAAGTTCATCTTGCAAGTAAAGCGCCCGCGATCAAAAGAGCCCCCCGACATCTGTCGGGGGGCTCGGCCCGGATCATCGCCCAGACCTCTGCAAGAGTCAGCACAGCTTCCGTTTAGTTACCGGGCTCGGGTTCCGGCTCCGGTTCCGGCAAGCTGGCCTCGCATTCGACCAGGCTGGCATTGGCAGCGGCAAGCTCGGCCTGCAGCGCCGCGATCTCCTCATCCTTGGCGGAATTGGAGGTAGTCGCCACCACCAGTGAATCATTGGCCGCGACAAGCTCGGCCTCCAACCCGGCGGCCTGCCCGGCCAGGATCTCGTTTTCGGAGCTGGCGGCGGCTAACGCGTCATTCGCCGCGGCCAGGGCCCCCTCCAACTCCGTCACCATGGCACCCAGGTCCTCAGGGCAGATGATGGCGACGGGATCCGGTCCTCCGCGAAAGAGCCAGCGCAGATAGTAGGTGGCATCGCTGATGTCACGCTCTCCATCTCCATTGGTGTCGCCGTTGACAACCTCCACGACGGCCCCTCCAAAAGCCACCGGCGATATGGAGGAAACCATCAACAGGCAGAGACTCAACCCCAGAACAGCAGTAAACAGACGAACCATAGAAGCCTCCTTCAAAGTTGTGCGGGTTGCCCCCTCCCGCGCTGAGAACAACAGGCTCTATTGACTCGAGTGCAGCGTAAACCAGTGCCCACCCCAGGCAAGAGAGCCCAGTGAAGTGAGATCGCTCTGGCCAGTTCCTGGCCCCACAAACAAACCCATCGTGAAAAACGGCTTCGGCAACAAGCCCGCTGCCGGCGGAGAGGCGCCCCTGCCCCTCCCTTAACAACTACCCTCAAGGATAAGGATCAGATCATCCCGGCGCACCTAAAATATAGAGGGCATTTCCCGGAGGTCATTCGCCCCGGCCGGGAGACGCCTGCCCGGGGGTGTCTCCGGGCTTGATGGCCTGGCCTCCACCACCGTCGGTGGGTTTCCTCTCGTCCGGGCTCCGCAGGCCGCTCTCATCTCCAGTCTTGCTCTCCATCGGAGGCCGGGCCGGGGGCTTCCTGTTGAAGCCGTTCCTGCAGCTTCCCGCTGAGATCCCATAGATAATGAAAAACACCGTTGCCAGGACATAGAGGAGAGTGCAGCCGTATTCGGAGACCCAGGCGGCGACCTCCTTCCCGGAAAGGGGTTTCCATTTCTTTTTCTTCTTCGCGGTCTTCTTGCTTTCGCCGTCATCGTAGAAAGCCCACCGGGCATCGTCGCCGGATCTCCAGGGCACGCCCGTCGCGTAGCCAATGGAGCGAAACGCGTTCCAGGTCAAGAGCCCTGCAAAGAGGAGGAACAGGGCCCTGGCGAACCAGAAAGGCGTTGCCAGGCAGCCAACAATAAAGGCAGTCGCCAGCGCCAGCGAGCCGAACTTGCTGCGGAAATCGCCCTTTGCTTCAGGCCCCGCCCA
>JAKUSY010000598.1 GCA_022451445.1 Planctomycetota bacterium | reverse complement strand
TTCCCCTGGCGGGTCATCAGCTTCTCCGGCAGTCTGAAAACATCTTTCTTCAACCGGAACAGGTCCCTGATCGAGTTGTTGTACTGGAAACGATTCAGGCGCCGGGCCGGAGCCCTCCCCGCCTCCTTGCCGGAGGTCGATCGCGCGAGCATCTCCTTCAACACCGCGAGGAGCTTTGAGCGATCCCCTCCTTCGAGCCCGGGCTCATCCTCCGGCGGCATGTCGTTGCCATCGATGACCTCGATCATTTCCTTGATCAGCTTCGCCCTGGCAAGGAAATCCTTCTCGGTCCGGATCTCCTTGAGATTGACCTTCCCCTTGACCTTCTTCCCGCCGCCATGGCACTTGAAGCATTTGGCGGCAAAAAGGGGTTTCAGGAAGCTGTCAAAGTCCCCGGCCGCCTGGCCCTTCTCTGTGCCGCCAAGGAATATAAGCAGGAGGAAACTGCAATAGATGCGCTTGTTTGCTCGCATGGACGACCTCAGGTCCACATGTCTGAGACAAGGCCCGTGCTGTCGGCAAAGGAACCGATCTCCAGCCCCATGAGCTTCGCGATCGACAACCACATATTGGAGTTCAGGGTGCCGCTCTTGCACCTGATAAAGCGTCCCTGCTTGACCTGCCCCTGCGCCTTGCCGGCAACGATCAGCGGCAGGTCAAAGTACTGGTGCGTGGCCCCATCTCCGAGGGCTGCGCCGTAGGTGACAATCGAGTTGTCCAGCAGGGAGCTGCCGTCAGACTCCTTGACCGCCTTCATCCGCGAGAGGATATAGGCGTATTGTTGCATGTGGAAGATGTCGATCTTCTGTACTTCTTTATAGCCGTTGCCCTTCTGGTTGTGGGTCATGTTGTGATGCTGAACCGGCTTGTCGAAAACGCCTTCATACAGCAGCGTGGCATCCCACCTCTCGGGCCCGATCATGAACGTACAGATATTGGTAAGCCCCATCTGAAAAGCGAGAATCATCAGGTCAGCCTGCAGCCTGATGTACTCGCCCCGGGGCAGGACTTCATCGACAGGCTTCTCGATATTGGAGTTGGTGATCGTCTTCTCCATCTTCGAGATCCGGATCTCGATATCGCGAACCATGCCCATGAACTCATCGAGTGTCCGCCGGTCATCTCGCCCGAGCTTCTTCGACAGGGTCTTCGCATCGGCCAGCACCAGGCTGGTAACGTCCTCAAGGTGCTCCCGGTAGCTGCTGTCCGCCATGAACAGCCTCTCATAGAGTTTCTTGGGATCCTTGATGGAAGGGGCGATCTTGCCCGGCCCGTACCAGGAGATGTTGTTGAAATAAATGTCCTCTTTGCCGGCCTTGAATCCATTGCAGCTGATCTCGAGGGTCCTGAACGCCGTTGAGAGCCCTACCTTGTCACCAATAACCTGGTCGAGGCTTCTTCCATTGGGATGCCTGATCTTCTGCGCGGCTGCCTGCATGGGCGAGAGACTCGTCAGGTAACAGGAGGCGCCCTGGGCATGAACGTCCTGGCCGTTCTTGAAGGTGCGGTCGAGACCTGTGACCAGGGAGACATCCCCGGCAAGGTCAGCCAGGGGCTGCATAGTCGAGGTCAACTCCAGGGGGTAGATGCCCGGCTTGTTCTGGATCCTCTTCTTGTTCTTGAACTTGTCGGCGTTGAAGCCGCCGACAAAACCGGGCAGCACTCCGTCCTCTTCACCCGGGAAGAAACAACGGCGCACAATTCCGTTGGGGACATACATGATCACCAGCTTCTTGGCGGGCTTGCTCCCCTTCCCGGCTTCACCGGCAATCGCATCAGGAATCGAACGCAGAAAGGGTAATGTGAGTACAGCTCCCTGGGCCTTCAGGAACTTCCTTCTGGATATCCTCATTGGACTTTTTCTCTCCCCATGAAGTCGGCAACAAAAAGATGAATGTGCGGATTCTTCATGCCGACTCCTCTCTCTGTAGTGGTTAACTCCTACCCATAGCCTATGCGAGATCGGGGGCGCTGGCAAGTGGCGCCCGGCCCTGCCTCATCGGGGAGAGCCCCGGAAATGAGGAAAAGGAGGGCGCCGGCTTCCATAATCGGAAAAAAGGATTTTTTGATAGGCGAGGACCGGCCCCGGGCGCCTAGAATAAGCGGATCTAATTCCCGAGGGGAATCTACAGACCAGGCTTCTTGTTACAGAGGGAACCATATGAAGACCAGGATCATGACTGGAATCGCCGCCTTCGGATGCGTGGCGTTTGTGCTTTCGGCCGTATTGTTTTCGACCGCAGCCTCGGACGTAAAAGCCGCGGACGACGGCAAAAAGGCCAAGCAGGCCAAGGTGAAAGGGCCCGGGGCCAAACTCCATGGCTTCCGCTTCGAATTACCATGCAAGGAGAAGATGCCCG
>JAKUSY010000597.1 GCA_022451445.1 Planctomycetota bacterium | reverse complement strand
AATGAGCGCCACATTGTCCTGGTCGCTCAACTCGCCATCTGCGTCGCCGTACTCCTTGAGAATATCTTCATTGGGGTCATCCGTTGGTGTCATCGGGTCAGTCATAGTATTGCCTCCTGTTTCAGTTCTAATAGAATAATCGATGGCCGAGTGACACAGCGTTACCTCCGGCCCTCTTGATCAAGTATTTAAGGGGGAATGGCAGCTGGCGTGAGAAGGTTACCCAGAATCTGCTTGGCGATGATCATCAGGTTCTCCTCCCCGGCGAAGGAGAAGGAGGGCATGGGCGGAGTGTTGGGCGTTTGGTTCACCGGGTTCATGGCCCATTTAACGATGCCTTGCGGGTTGTTGGCGTAGCGCCTACGAATCTCGGCAAGAGGCGGGCCGACAACTCGCTGGGTCTCGTGATGACAGGCGATGCAGGCGGTCATCATCGTCTTGGGATCCTGCTTTGCCTTGAAAAAGGCTGCTTTCGCCACTTTCGGCACCTCCCTGTAGCCGGGGAAATCAGTGAAGGCCTTGCCCAGATTGTGAACAGTGGCAAAGATCTCCAAGGGTCGAGTGCGACCCACACTGGCCTTGTGGAAAAGGTGCAGCTGGTCAACCGGCTGCAACTGGGGAATTTCGACAAAGATCTGCTTGCCGCCGCTCAAGCGATGCACAGCCTTGATCTGCAGCATATCATGCCCCTTCTGCTGGGGCTGACTGGGGGAGTATTCTTCTGATCCGTAACTCAAACTATATCTATAGTTCCAATGCTGGGCGAACCAGAGTCCGGTTTCGCCGAGCGCTTCGGGCTGTGCTTGGGCAAAGGTCAACAGAATCCCGTTGGCGCGCGTTTCGTAGGCGCTCGGATAGTGAAAATATCCACCGGTATAGCGCAGGCGCTGCAGGGAGCCATCCCTGACGCCGTAGTTCAGGTAGCCCTGTGTGCCGGCAACATAAAGCTGACCATCATACGGCGACATGCGCGCCCGATGCGCGCCCGACAGAAAGGACCCCCACAACGGCACGGCGGCGGCCTGCGACTTGCCGTTGACGACTTCACGCAGAACCAGAAAGTGCTCGCCCAAGGACATCGCCAGGTGAATCCAGTTGCCCTTGAGCGGCCCCCAGCGATCACTGTCGATATAAGCCTGGCCGCCACTGGAACTGTCCTCACCACGGGGCAGATAAACCATGGGCTTCTCGTAGCCGCCCTTGCGGTCCTTTTTCGGACCACCGAAGCCATAGAAATTGCCGTCCTTCACTTCGCAGATCCCACTGGCAGGCGACCAGTTTCCCTCCTGCATACCGGCGAGAACAACACTGCCGTCGGTATTGACACCGATACCATTTGGGTAACGCAAGCCGGTTCCCAGCACGTCGAGAGACTTCATGTCCGCATTAACGCGGCATAGCCCTTGCACATGTGAGGCGAAATAGAGATTGCCCTTGTTATCCCGCTGCAGGCCGGTGACGTAGTCGTGGCCGCCGGGCGAGGTCGTGATGCCACGAAAGACACAGCGATAGAAGTCGGCCTCATCATCCGCATTGAGATCATGCAGCGCGACAATCTGATCGCGGCAAGTGACGTGAATGATGCCGTCAATAACCTTGAGGCCGAGCGGTTGAAAGAGGCCGGTGGCATAACGTTTCCAGCTCAGCTTACTGAGGTCTTTGTTGAGGATATCACAGATCCACACTTCCCCCATGATGGTCGCCACAGCAATACGCGATTCCGAAATAAAATCGAACCCACCGACAAACATCAGGGAACCCCAGGGATTCTCGTAGGGCAGGGTAAAGGTATCCATCGCGTAAGGCTGATGGGTTCCCCGTCTGCCCACCGTTGCCACCCGCTGCGGCCATTGGCTCTTACCCGGTGCTCTCGCCTCCGCCTCGGCTACGGTGATGCCGTATACCTTGCCGTCTTTCACGGCCGCAGACTTGAAGGTCCTTTTTCCCTGAGCGTCCTGATATACGAACATCACCTGCCGGCCCTTGCGGAGGATACCGAAAAACCGTCCTTTCGGCGCCGGCGCCTTAATAGTCTCAACGTTGGGTTTTACGCCAATATATAGGCCGTTCTCCATGCCTCGATGTGAATCCGATCGATAGACAAAGGGGCCTCTCCAGGAAGCGAGGAACTGTCGCGAATGATGATCGTAAACGACGTTTATTCCCTGTTCCAGACTGACACAGACCGATCGCACGATGGTATGCTTGCCGATGCGCAGCGTACCGCTGACCATCGTCCCCAGCTTGGTCTTGTTGCTGCGCCCGTCGCGCGAGGATTTGTCTGTTTGATTGCCGAAATGGTGGCTGGTAACGCGGTCCAACCCGGGGAATTGCGGTAGGATTTCCGGTCGTTTATCGTCCTCAAGGCC
>JAKUSY010000596.1 GCA_022451445.1 Planctomycetota bacterium | reverse complement strand
GATCGAGGCCTTGGTCCGGCCCGCGAATACGGCCATCGATGGTCCCGCGCGCATCGTGACCCTGTCGGAAAACTCCTCGAACCGCAACTTCACCCTCGGACAGGAAAAGGACCGCTACGTCCTGCGCCTGCGCACAACGAAAACCAGCTCCAACGGTCTGCCATCGCTGGACTCCGGGAACAGGAGCCTCACCCCCGCCTTGACGCATTTCGTCTATACCCGAGCGCGCGGCGGCCTGGCGCGGATCTACATCAACGGCAGGAAGAACGCCGAAAAAAAGATCGAGGGCTCTCCCTCGAACTGGGACGGCTCCTATCGATTCGCACTGGCCGATGAGCTCTCGGGGGGCCGCCCGTGGCTGGGCACCTACTACCTGGTGGCGGTCTACAACCGCGACCTCTCCGCCTCCGAGGTTGAGCTAAATTTCAAGGCGGGGCCGGGAGTGAAAGCCTCCCCGGCGCTTGCAGCCAGGCAGAAACTGGCCTCAGGCGCAAAGCTATTCGATCAACACATCGCTCCCCTGCTGTCGCGGCATTGTCTCGAGTGCCACAACGCCTCCTCGAAAAAAGGAAGGCTGGACCTGTCACGGAAAGCCCCCGCCTTCGCCGGGGGAAAGAACGGCAAGGTCATCATCCCCGGCAAGGCCTCTGAGAGTCCACTCTGGAAGCTGGTCGAGTCCCACAAGATGCCGAAGAAACGCGCCCCCCTTTCAGCGGAGGAAAAGAAACGGCTGCGGGAGTGGATTGACTCGGGCTCGGTCTGGACGGGAGGGGAGATCGACCCCCTGGCTCACACTCGCGACAGGCGAGCGGGTGAGAGCTGGGTCAGGCGCCTGACGGTGGATGAATATATCGAGACCGTTCGAGTGGTCTTCGGTGTCAATGTAGAGAAGGAGGCCCGCCGAATCCTGCCGGCCAACCTGCGGGCTGACGGCTTCAGCAATACGGCCTACAACCTCACCGTCGATCTCAAGCACGTGGAAGCGTACGCGAAGCTCGCGCAGATCATGGTGGAAAAGCTGGATGTCCTGGACTTCACGGCACGATTTTCGAAGAAGCGAAAGCTCACCGATGATGATATGCGCGCCCTGATCGCGAAGATGGGCAAGTGGATCCTGCGCGGCCCGCTCGAGGAGCACGAGATCGTCTCCTACCGAGGCATCTCCACCACCGTCGCCAGCGCCGGTGGAAATTTCAGGGAATGCGTCGAGCTCATCACCGAGGCGATGGCGCAGTGATGGTGGGCCGTGGCCGGCTGGAGAATACGAGCTCGCCTCCCGCCTCAGCTACATCCTCTGGGGCGGTCCGCCTGACCGGGAGCTGAGGAAGGCCGCCGACGAGGGAATGCTCTCGTATCTGGAGGCCCTCACGGCGCAGGCCAGGCGCATGCTGCAGGATCCCCGCGCGAGAAAACAATCATCCCGCTTCATCGAAGAGTGGCTGGACCTCGCCCGGCTCGACAACCTCGCCCCCTCGCCACGGCTCTTTCCCGGCTGGGATGCCGGGCTTGCCCGGGACATGCGGGAGGAGACCCTGGCTTTCTTCGATGATGTCGTCTGGGAGCGGAGGCGGCCTCTCTGGGAGCTCCTGAACGCGCAGGTCACCTTCGCCACCCCCCGCCTGGCGAGGCATTACGGCATCGAGCCGCGCGGCAAGGGCCTGTCGCGCTACGAGCTGTCCTCCGTTGCCGGCCGCGGAGGGCTGCTGACCCAGGGCAGCCTCCTGACGATCGGCGGCGACGACGCATCGATGGTCACGCGCGGGCTCTTCATCCTCACCGACCTCCTGCGCAGCAGCGTCAAGGACCCCCCGCCCGGCACCGATACGACGCCGGTTCCGACCGGGCCGGGACTCACGAATCGAGCTGTCTCCGAGAAGAGGGTAGCCGATGCATCGTGCGGCGGCTGTCATTCAAAATTCGAGCCGCTCGCCTTCGGACTCGAAAAATACGACGGCCTCGGAGCCCGTCACGAAAAAGATGAACATGGCAACAGGCTGCGCGAGGACGGGAACATCTCCCTGCCGGGAACAGGGAAGACGATTCACTACCGCACGGCTGCGGAACTCATGGATCTCCTCGCCGGCAACGAGCGCGTGCGGGAGACCCTGGTCTGGAAGCTGGCCCAATTTGCCCTGGGCAGGCCGCTTTTCGGCTCTGACAGGGACACCATCGCCGGGATCTACGCCTCGGCCCGCAAAGCCGGGGGAACCTACCAGGACATGATGGCTGCCATCGTTCTCAGCGATCTGGTAACATCCACCAGGACGGAGACGGATTGATGAAAAAATGACACCTCAGCCGCCGTACGATTCTCAAGGGCCTCGGCAGTGTCGCCATCGGCCTTCCGCTCCTTGAAGAGATGCTCAGGCCC
>JAKUSY010000595.1 GCA_022451445.1 Planctomycetota bacterium | reverse complement strand
GATCGATGGCTTTGTAAAAGAAACCGGCGCGCTGTATCCGAGGCCTAATCCCGCTTACAATTCAGAGGCGAAATCAACTCCTCAGAAGCCCGCCCCTGCGCGCCCCGCCCCGGAGCAGTTTCTCCGCCGGCGCGACACGAACAAGGACGGCTCACTTACCCTGGAGGAATTCATCGGAAACCCTGAGAACCGCAACGTGCCCGCGCTGAAAAGGCAATTCAGCCGGCGCGACCGTAACGGGGACGGAAAGCTCACCCTCGAAGAGCTGAAGAACACGAAACAAAAAAAGGAGAAAGACTCATGAGCCACAAGCTCTCACGCCGGAACTTCATTAAATCGACAGCTGCATCAGGCGCCGCCCTGAGTGTCCCCTCGATCCTGCATTGCCGCTCACCCAACAGTAAGCTCAATGTCGGCCTCATCGGCGTCGGCGGCCGGGGCCGGGGCCACGTCAATGCCTGCAGAAACGAAAATATCGTCGCGCTCTGCGACGTGAACGCGAACAGCCTGAAGGGCGCCTTGCGAATCGCGCCCAATGCGCGTACCTACAAGGATCTGCGCGATTTTTGCGGCAAGCTCGACGATATCGACGCTGTCGTCGTCTCGACAACGGAACACACCCACGCCTTCGCCACCCTGCCGGCCCTGAAGGCCGGCAAGCACGTCTACTGCGAAAAGCCGCTCACCCGCGATGTCCATGAATGCCGGATCATTACCGAGGCGGCGGCCAAGGCCAAGGTACAAACCCAGATGGGAACGCAGATCCATGCCGGTGAAAACTTCCGGCGTGTTGTCGAATTGATCCAGGCCGGCGCCATCGGACCGGTCACCGAGGTGCATACCTGGGTAAGCCGCGCCGGGGGTTGGCAGAGCAAGGCGGATGCCAAGCGAAACCGCGACATCATGTCCACCCAGGACACGCCCAAAAAAGGCAAGCCGGTGCCTGAAATACTCGATTGGGACCTGTGGATCGGCCCCGCGCCGCACCGCCCGTTCCACTCGGATTACTTTCCCGGCCCGCGCTGGTATCGCTGGTGGGATTTCGGCAACGGCACCATGTCAGACCTCGGCAGCCATCGAAACGATCTGCCGTGGTGGGCCTTGAAGCTCGACGCCCCCCTGACGATCGACCCCCTCTCCGGCCCCAAACCTCACCACGACATCGCCCCGGCCTCGATGAGCGTGAAATACACCTTCGGCGCTCGCGGTGACGGCTACCCCGCGCTCGAGCACACCTGGTACCAGGGCACCGAGAAACCGAAGATCTGGCGCGAGGGTGGAATCCCCAAATGGGGCAACGCCACGCTCTTCATCGGTGAAGACGGCATGCTGCTGGCTGATTACGGCAAACTTCTCCTGCTACCCGAGAAAAAATTCAAGGACTTCAAGCGTCCGGAGCGCTCGATCGCGCCCTCCCCCGGCCAGCAGGCCGAGTGGATTCGCGCCTGCAAGGGCGAGGGACCCGAGCCCCTGTGCCACTTCGCCTACGCCGGCCCCCTGACCGAGGCCAACCACCTCGGCAACGTCGCCTACCGCGCCGGAGTGAAGCTGCAATGGGACGCGAAGAACATGAAGATTCCCAACGCTCCTGGAGCCGAGAAATACCTCGGCCGGAGCTACCGGGAGGGATGGAAGCTGGCCTGAGCCCCGCTGGAAAAACGCCGATTCGAGACAGGCCGCTGTCAACCGGCCAGGACCTGCGATGTACCAGGCAGCCATGGTCTGCATGATGAGATACTTTCTCGCTTTCTACTCCCTGGCCTTGCTCACGCCGGACTCATTTCTTCATGCGAAGTCGCAGGAATACGATGTGTTGGTTTACGGGGCCACACCGGCCGGTGTCTGCGCCGCAGTCGCCGCCTCACGCGAGGGAGCCTCGGTAGCCCTGGTTTCGCCCTACGACTATGTGGGCGGCATGATCAGTGGCGGCCTGAGCTTGAGCGACGGGAACCAATGCGTTCGCCAATTGATGGGCGGGTTGTTCGTCGAGGTGCACGAACGAATCTACAAGCACTACGCAGAAGCCGGCGTGAAGCTCAACTACAGGATCGATCTCACCAAAAACGACAAGTGGACCTACGAACCGCACGTGGCTGAGAAAGTGTTTCACGACATGATCAAGGAAGCCGGCGTCACGCTACATCTGGAACACCAGCTGGTGGGCGCTACGAAAGAGTCAGCGCGGATCAAGACGCTCAGGACAAGCAAGGGCGTATTCCATGCCGGTCAGTTTGTTGATGCGACGTACGAGGGTGACCTCATGGCGGCGGCCAGCGTGTCGTATGCCCTGGGGCGCGAAAGCAAAAAACAATATGGCGAGTCGCTTGCCGGTCACCAATTCCCAATACCGCCCGTCAAGGGCAGGCCCTTCAATG
>JAKUSY010000594.1 GCA_022451445.1 Planctomycetota bacterium | reverse complement strand
CGGGTCTTGACCCAGGCCGAGATGGAGTAGTCTCTTCCCCCGAGGTTGATTTTTCCACCATCGGGAATGTCGAGGCGGGAGCGGCCATCGAAGCGCAGGCCCTGCCCCTCGTAGCCCTTTTCGCGCCGGGCGCCATGGACGATGGCGGTCAGCGTTTTCCCGGCAAGATTGGCGACGGTCTTGCCGGTGCCGGAATTGAAGCTCCAGCGCCCGAGGAGGCCCTCGGTGATGTCCTTCGGGGCGGGGGGGGGCTCCTTGGCGGCCGTTTTGGGTTTTGCCCGTCGGCCCAGCAGAACGAGGGTCGAGCGGGCCGGGCCATCGCCCGTTTTGAGGCTGCCGC
Source organism: Planctomycetota bacterium (assembly GCA_022451445.1). GTDB lineage: Bacteria > Planctomycetota > UBA8108 > UBA8108 > UBA8108 > UBA8108. The sequence continues at coordinate 2,035 of JAKUSY010000594.1, read as the reverse complement.
GTTCCAGGAGCGAGAGGGGTTCGCCACCCCGGGCGCAGGCAAGCAGGACCAGCTCCCGGTCGGCATCCTTGATGTTGAGGGTGCGGCTCATCTCTTTGCCGCCGGCGATGTCGCGAAAGGAGGCCAGCTCGAGGAGGTTGGCGTTGCCGACGGAGTAGGAGAGGATCACCTGGTCCTTGTTCAGGTAGAGCCCCTTGAAGTGGGCCCATTTTTTAGGGAGGGGGCCGTAGGGGAGCTCCCTGGGATCCTTGAACGAGCCATCCTCGGGCCGGGCCCAGCCTGGGGAGCGCGGGTTCAGGAAGACCGGCTCTCCCTTGATCGTCGAGTGGGTTCCGTGTGAACCGTCCCACGAGATATTGCGCATATTGAGGAGGCCACCGGTCCAGCCGGCCGAGAAACGCAGGAGGTCGGTGTCGAAGAGCATCGTGGCGCTGTCAGCGGAGCCCGCGGCGGAGGACCAGTCGCCATCGACACGCAGGATGAGGCCCTTGTAGGTCAGGTTCCTGTCGGGGCCAGGGGCCTCGACAGAGCCGGAGAAATAGGGGCCGTAATTCATATCGAGCCATTTTTTACCGGTCTGCGCTCCGGCGGGCAGACAAAGGCAGAACAGGCTGAAAACAAAAGCAGAAATGGACAGGATGCGCGTATTCATCATTAACCTCGTTGAAGCGGACGGGATGGTTGAGCGCGCATTGTAGGCGATGGGGGGCGTTTGTGTGGGCGGATTTCAGCGTCGGGTTCCGGCTCTCCCTCTGCCGGCGGGTCGGCCCGGGCAGGGTATGGACATCGTCCATACCATCAGAATCGCAGGCCCTGTCGCACGCGCGCCGATTTTTTAACGGGAAAAAGAAACCCGGGGCGCCCAGTCGCTGATTGCAACTTCGATGGCAATGTCGATATAACAAACCTGTCGCAGTGCCGGTCGGCTTCCTCCAGGCCGCTGTCGAGCCTGGGCTTCGCAGCAAAGACGCCCTGGAGGAGTATGTTGCGGCTGTTCGACGAGCAGCCGAAGGGACCGGCGCCTTGTTTTGGCAGAGTAAGGAGAACGGAATGAAGAAGCTTATACGGTTAGGGGGAGTCCTGGCGCTGGCTGGCTCCCTGGCTATCCAGCCGGGGTGTATGACGATCGATCATTTGCTGGACAGCAATCAGGAGGTTGAAATGTATGGGGGCACCGCAGCCTCCATCCGTGAAATCGAGGATGAAAACACGAGCTGGTTCGGTGTGTTGATGCGTTTGCTCGATCTGCCCTTCTCGGTCGCAGCCGATACGCTGATACTTCCGGTTACGGCCTGGTAGGGCTGAAACGTCGGGATCCGAGCCCTCGCTTTAATTTACAGGCGCCGGATGCGGATATTCCGATAGTGGGATTCCGCGGGAACCCCGCCGTGGATCTGCAGGCCCAGGCGCCCGGACGGTTTAACCGATGGGTCGGCCTCGGTGAAGTCGACCGTTTGAAAGCCGTTGACCCAGATTTACACTCGGGCCCCGATGGCCAGGACCCTCAGACGATTCCACCCTCCGGGGTCGATGGCCTTTCGCAGCGGCTCCTGCTCCGGCTCGTCGAGCATTCGTCTGCGACGTGATTCATCGTAAAGAAGACCCCAGATCAGGCCCGCGCTCCATGTGCCGATGTCACATTGGTAGCCGACCATCTCATGGTTGTCCGGGATTCTTTCGCTGCGGAACTGAACACCGGCGTTGTGGCCGGCGCCAGCCAGGCGTGCCTCGAAGCGAAGGTCGAAATCACCGAAGGATTCCGTGGATGCGAGGAACTCGTTGTGGGGAATAGGGGCATCGAGCCGCCCGGCGATGATGACGCTGTTTTCGACCCGGAAAAAGCGGGTGTCGCCTTCCCAGCTGTTGAGGGTTTTTCCATCAAAGAGGGGCTCAAAGTTCGGCGGCTCCGCAGGCGTTGGCAGCAGGTCACAGGAGACCGAGGAGGCGATGGCGGCGACGAAAAGAAGCAGCAAGAACATTCGCATTATATTCGAAGCCCTTTTTTCAGACAGAGGAGCTGGCTGCTGCCGGACAC
>JAKUSY010000593.1 GCA_022451445.1 Planctomycetota bacterium | reverse complement strand
TCGCGGTCCTTCGGGAGCTTGTACTATCGCCCCTTCAGGCGCTGACCATCATACGGAGGCGGGGCTTCAATTGCTTATTATTTGCGGATGGACGAGATCGTCAATAGACGAGCCATTGACGCCTTTGCCGGGGTGCGAAATACTCAGATGTCATGAACCCCATCCATCGGCGCCAATTTCTCGCGACGACCGCGGCGCTTGCCGTCGCGCCGGCGCTGCAAGCCAGGGCGAAGTTTCGCCTCAACTACATTCTCTCCTCGTGTATGTACGGCACCCTGCCATTGAAGACGATTGTGCCGGAGGTTTCGAAGATCGGGGCCAGCCAGCTTGACATCTGGCCCCGGGTGCACGGCAACCAGCGCGAGCAGGTGGAGGAAATGGGCCACGAGAAATTCGCCGCGCTGCTGAAGAAGCACAATGTGAATCTCGGCTGCATCACGCGCTACGATCTCGGACCGTTCGGGTTGAAGGACGAAATGTCGGTCGCCGCGAAGCTCGGTGCCAGGGTGCTGGTCTGCGGTGGGCGTGGTCAGAAGGGGCTCAAGGGAGCCGGCCTGAAGGCAGAGGTGAAGAAATTTGTCGAGCTGATGAGATCACATATCGCCGCCGCGGAGAAAGCGGGCGTCACCATAGCGATCGAGAACCACGGCAGCAACCTCATCAATACACCGGACTCGCTGAAGTGGCTCGTCGAGCTGGCCCCCTCAAAAAATATCGGTATCGCGCTGGCTCCCTATCATCTCGAGGGAGGTGGGCTGGATAGCGCGGGTCTCGCCCGCCTGATCGCGGCTCTCGGTAACAGGATCTCCATGTTCTACGCCTGGCAGCATGGCCTGGGCTGCATGAAGAAGCTGCCCAAGGAGCAGGAGCTGCTGCAGCTGCCCGGTCGCGGGAAGCTGGATTTCGAGCCCATCGTGGGAGCGCTGAAGAAGATCAGCTACACTGGCTTCACCAGCATCTTCATGCATCCCGTACCGCGTGGGATTCCCATCCTCGATGATGCCGTCGCCTGCACGGCTGAGATCAACCGGGCACGGGCATACCTCGACAAATACCTCGAGCGAAGCTGATCCCGAAAAAGTGACGGGCTCCCGGCTGGTATGGGCTGAGGGTGGACCTTACTTTCCAGGATGCCGATGCGGAGAGTTTGAACATTGAGGGCCTGCGGGTTACGGTGTCTCTTTCTTTTCATCAACAAAACGGAGCCTGGAATGCCATGAAGCAACTGCAGATCCTGCTTGCCGCGCTGTTTCTTACCAATGCCGCCTACGCCGCGGATGGTAAACACCTCTTCATTCTTTCCGGTCAATCGAATATGGCCGGGCTCAAGCCGGAAGAGTCCTTCATACCGACCGTCGAGAAGGAGTTCGGCAAGAGCAACGTCATCGTGGTCAAGGATGCCCACGGCGGCCAGCCGATCCGGCGCTGGTTCAAGAAATGGAAGTCAGCCAAGGGGGCTGCTCCCAAGGGTACGGGTGATCTCTACGATCGCCTGATGGGGAAGGTCATGGCCTCGATAAAAGGCGAAAAGATCCAGTCGGTCAGCTTCTCCTGGATGCAGGGAGAGCGTGATGCGCGTGAGAAGCACGCCGAGGTCTACGCCGCCAGCCTGCAGGGCATCCTCGACCAGCTCGCCGCCGATCTGGGACGCAAGGACATCAACTTCGTCATCGGCCGGCTCAGTGATTTTGACATGGAGAACAAGAGGTACCAGCATTGGACGGCCATTCGCAAGATCCAGGTGGATTTTTCCGAGGCGAGCCCGCGCGGCGCCTGGGTGGACACCGACGACCTCAACGATGGAAAGAACCGCGGCGGCAAGGACATCAGCAACGATCTGCATTATTCAGCCAAGGGCTACGTGGAGTTCGGCCGGCGCCTGGCCGCCAGCTCGATTGCCCTGGTAAAGGGTAAAAAAGGTACGACGGGAGACAAGGGAGCCAAGGGGCATGGCGGCGGCAAGGTGATCTTCGAGGATGACTTCGAGAAGGGCCGTGACCGCTGGGAGGCCACCGACGAGAACAGCTGGACCCATCGCAAGGTGGAAGGCAACCACGTCTTCGGGATCAGCACCCGTGGCAGCAAGTACAAGCCCAAGGTTCGCAGCCCGCATCACATCGCGCTCATCAAGGGCGTAGAGGTGGCGGATTTCGTTCTCACCTTCCGGGTGAGGAGCACCAAGGACACCGGTGGTCATCGCGACTGCTGCATCTTCTTCAACTGGCAGGACGCGCAGAATTTCTACTATGTCCATTGCGGCGCGAAGCCGGATCCGCACAGCGGCCAGATCATGATCGTCAAGCGAGGCGACCTCGCAGGAGGAGATGGGGGCTATCGCCGCGGCTGTCGAGTTTCTGCATCGCAACGCTCTCCTGCCGG
>JAKUSY010000592.1 GCA_022451445.1 Planctomycetota bacterium | reverse complement strand
CCACCGTGGCGAACCAGCTTTCTGCCGAGATAGTCCTGCACTCCCCAACCGAGCGCGTAGCACTTGAAGTGCGTCGAGGGAAACCTCTTGCGATCGGCAGTGCTGACCCCCGTCAGCATATGAGGCTTCCACATCTTCCGGGATGACTCCCTGGAGAAATACTGTCTTCCCGCCAATTGCCCCTGGCCGAGTTGCATTCGAATCCACAGCGACATATCGCGAACTGATGAGATAACCCCGCCCGCAGCGCCCATGCTGTCCCAGCTGGCCCATGGAAAAGTGCGCAGACGCCCCATCACCTCGCCGTGAGGGGTCGCCACGTTCTCGATCTTCTCGAGCCCCCTCACGGTAGCGCGCGTCCTCTTCATGCCAAGCGGCACAAAAAACCGCTCCTCGACATATTTCGCCCAGGGCTTACCGCTGGCGGCCTTTAAGACCTCGCCGGCGGCGATGAACATCAGATTGGAGTACCCGAAATCCGACCGGAAAACTCCCTTCGGATCCAGGAAGCGAGCCCGGCGTACGACCTCCTCGGAGCTGTAGCGGGTGCCGTACCAGAGCAGGTCACCACTGTAGGTGCCGAGGCCGCTGCGGTGGCAGAGGAGTTCGAAGACCCGCAGCTCCTCGCTCACGTAGCGATCGTAGAGCTGGAACCAGGGCAGGTGCTTTTTCACCCGGTCGTTCCAGCCGATTTTTCCATCCTCGACCAGGGTGGCGATGGCTGCTGAGGTGAAGGCCTTGCTGTTGGAGGCTATGGCGAAGAGGGTGTCGGCATCCACCGCATCCTCGCCGCCCAATTCCCGGACACCGTAGCCGCCGGCATGGACCAGCTTGCCATCCTTCACGATGGCGACGGCAAGCCCGGGAACCCCCCAATCCTTGCGCGCCTGCGCAATATAGGCATCGAGCTTCCCAAGCTCGACATCCGCGCCGCGCAGCAGGCAGGGAAGGACAGCATGTCCGAACAACAGCGCCAGGGCCAGGCACACTCTTCTCATCGGTAAAACAGCTTTCATCGTCTACAGGCAACCTCCACGGAATGTTCCATGTTCACAGGAAGACTCGAAGGTGTCAACTCGGTGGTGGGGGGCCCCCGGAAAATCAGGCCCGGACGGGAGCGTGGGCCTCGGCCGAATGCAGGGTGACCCGGCCGCCGGACTTCGCCGACAGCAGGGACGAGGACGGACGGCCGAGAATCTTCGCGGCCGCCTCCAGCCCGCTGATCATCACCCCCATGACGCCGTGCGAGACGGTAGAGGCCCCGCAATGGTAGAGTCCCGGGATCTCGGTCTTCAATGGAAACGAGAACGGCCCTATCTGCCCGGCGATCTTCGCCGTCCCGTACGCATTGCCGCGAACGGCGTTGACATAGTGTTTGTTGGTCAAGGGGGTACCCACCTCGCAGAACTCGAGGCTGGCGCGAAGCCCCGGTACGGCGCGCTCGAGCCCATCGAGCATCCTCTCCTTGAGGACCTCCTTGAAATCCTCGTAATCCTGGCCCCGGCCCTCCGTAGCGCCCTGGCGCCAGCGCTCAAAGGCATCCCAGGACACCAGAGAGAACGCCTCCATGGTATGGACCCCATCCTGGAGCTTCCCCGGATCCTTCAGGCTCGTCACCGTCAGGAAGAGCCCCGGGGGCACTCCCTCGTGGTCGAGATTTTTCTTCATTGCGTAGTCGTAGGTAGCGGAGACGTCAGGCTCCGAACAGATCCAGTAATTTCCCGAGTCCAGCCCGGCGGCCCTCGCATCAAGTCTCGAGGCCATGAAGAGGCTCACAGCCGATATGGAGTACTCCGTCTTCGAAAGCCGCCGCCGCAATCGGGACGAGAGATTCTCCTCGCCGACCAGGTGGCGGTAGGTGGCATCTGAGTCCGCGTTGGAGAGCACATTGCGCGCCCGGAGCTCGCTCCCATCATCGAGGACAACCCCGACGGCGCGACGGCGCCCATCACCTTCGATGGTAATTTTCTCCACCCGGGTTCGCAGCCGGATCTCTCCCCCACCGGCCCGCAGCCGCTTCAGGTACGCCTTCGGTAGAGCCGCGCCGCCGCCCCGGGGGTACCAGCCCCCCTTCCAGTAATGGGATTCGACCGCGAGATGCTGAGCGCAGGGAACCCGCAGAGGGTCGACTCCATGATCTCCCGCCCGCACCTCCAGGATGGTCCTCAAGAAAGGATCTTTGCAGTGCTTGCGAATAATCTTCCCGATGGGACGCATTCCATGGATGGCGGTTCGCGGGGCGAGAAATGGGAGCTTCAAAACCCCTGTCAGCCCGCCACTGAGATTGGTGAGGCGGGCCAATTCCCGGGCGATCCGGCGGGCGAACTTCAGATAGCGGCGGATCCCATCAACCTCATCCGGAAAACGCTCGATAAGACGGGTCTCGAAGGCATCCACGCTGGCG
>JAKUSY010000591.1 GCA_022451445.1 Planctomycetota bacterium | reverse complement strand
AAGCTTGCACCCGGGCAAACCAGTACCATCCGATCCCAGGAGCGGTCGGGACGGAGCGGGCGGCGGCGTCCCCCGGGTGGCGACTCCCTGCCTCTTCGCCCAAGCCAGGGTTGTCCTCCGGGACCAGACGGAGGCGGAGCCGGCCTCACCGGGTTCCTCTTCCTCCGCCTGCCAGAGTTCGCTTGGAGCGCCAATGTCGATGAATCCCCAGTTATGCAGGCATTGCCAGGCGCCGCCTTCCATTTTACGAATCACCAGGGCCGCATCGGCTCCGAAGCCCCTGTCCAGGGGGTCCCAGGCAAGGGTCTGTTCCCGGGAGGTCAGCAGCCTGCTGCCGGCGAGGCCGGCGAGGGTTTCGAGAAACCCGGTTCGGGAGGTCTCATCCGCGATGGGATCCGTGCAGCCGGCCGTCTTCCCGACATCCACTGCGCGGGGTGCTTCCGGTTTCTATCGGGCTCCAAGTGCCGAGTCTACTGTTTTCAGGAGGTCCTCCTCGAAGTCGAGGATGTGTTTGGTTATTTAGTCGATGGCACCGAGCCGGAGGGCCTCGAAGGCGTTGTCCATGCTGTTGCACCCGGTGGCTATGACCACCTGTACGCCCGGGTCGATTTTCTTCAGCTCACGTAATACCTCGAGTCCGTGCATTCCGGGCATCACGAGGTCCAGGAGCACGAGGTCTATGGAATCCGCCTGCCGGGCGAAGAGCCTCAGAGCCTCGCTTCCGCCCGATGCGGTGGAGACCTCGAAACCGTTGCTCTCGAAGTAAAGCTGCAGGGCGTCCCTGATGAAGACTTCGTCGTCTACCAGGAGGATGTGGGAAAGGCCTCCTCCGCCGGCGTCCGAGCTGTTCTTCCCGGGATTTTCCCTCATACCTCTACCGCCATGTTCAGGATTGTCGAGAGGTCATCGAGCTTGAAGGGCTTGAGCAGGTGCGCGTGACAGTTCTCCAGGACCGTCGCCGGGATGCTTTCCGCCAGGTTCCCGGTACACAGGATGATCCCGGCCCCGGGGGCGGCCTCCCTGAGATGCTGGAAGGTATCGAGGCCGCTGGTGGAGTTCTTCATGCAGATGTCGAGTATGACGAAGTCGAATCGTTGCCGTTGGCATGCCTCCAGAGCCTCTTCTCCCGAGCAGCAGCAGACAACGTTCTCCGCGCCGAGGAAATCGCTGAGCATCTGCCTGATCTGTTCTTCATCGTCGATGATGAGGATGCGGTGCTCGCTCCCGGAGATCGTCGAGCCCGGCTCATCGCCGCAGGTCGGGGTTTGTTTGTGCCGGGGCAGGAGGATCGAGAAGGAGGTCCCCACGCCTTCGGTGCTCGCCACGGTAATTCGTCCGCCGCGGGACTGGATGATGTTGTAGCAGACCGATAGCCCAAGGCCGGTTCCTTCCTGCTTGCCTCCACCGAGCGCCCCCTTGGTGGTGAAGAAGGGGTCGAAGATTCTGTTCAGCTTCTCTTCCGGGATTCCGCCGCCGGTATCGCAGATCCTGATCTCCACCAGGTTGTCGGGTCCGGGGGCGTAAACCTCCAGGGTGATTTTTCCCCTGGAGCCAATGGCGTGGATGGCGTTGATGAGGAGATTCAGAACGACCTCCTGCAGTTGTCCCGCGCTGATCGCCGCGTGCGGGACAGCCTCGATGTCGAGGGCTATCTCGATCCCGTTTGATTCGATCTCCTTTTTGACCAGGCAGAGGGCGTTCTGGATAACCTCCTGGACATTACAGTCGGGGTTCTCATCTGCCCGGCGATTGTAGGAGGAGAGGCTGCCGGTCAGCTCCTGGGCTCTTTGGGCCTGGGTGAGAGCCACCTCCACCAGCTGGGGCATGTACTTGGGGTTTTTTTTCGCCAGCTGGGCGTATCCCGAAATCCCGGCCATGATATTGTTGAACTCATGGGCGATGCCTGAGGCGAGAAGGCCGATGGTGGCGATCTTCTCGGTCCTCACCAGCTCGTATTGTGATTCGACCAGCTGGCGGTTGCGCTCGGTGAGCTCGTCGGTGGCCTTCTTCAGGCGAAGTGAAGAGCGGATCCGGGCCAGCAGCTCGGGATGTTTGAACGGCTTCGGAATGAAATCATCGGCGCCGGCATCCAGGCCCTCGATCCTGTTGTCTACCGAGCCCCGGCCGGTGACCAGGAGAATCATGATCCCCCGGGTCGATTCCTCGCTCTTGAGCTTTCGACAGACCTCGATGCCGTCAATTCCCGGGAGGATCCAGTCCAGCAGGATGAGATCCGGGGATTCCTTCCGCGCGATCTCCAGGGCATCTTCTCCGCTCAGCGCTGTCAGGGTAGAGTGTCCCTGCATCTCCAGGAGCCGGGAGATGGCTCCAAGGAGCTCCTCATTGTCGTCGACGATCAGGATTTTTCCCGGTTCACCCATCTGTTTTTCATTCCCGGCTGGAGT
>JAKUSY010000590.1 GCA_022451445.1 Planctomycetota bacterium | reverse complement strand
GTTCTTTTTCAGGGGGGCGAGGCCATGGGATTGACGTTTCGCGCCGGTGGCCGGGATCCGACCGACGATGTCGTCCCCGATTGCGAAAGCTCCCAGCCGAGCTGTTGACGTCTGTTCGGTACCGCGCTCCCCGCCGACCCTGAGCTCCTCGACAGGGTGAGCGGTGGACGCCGCTTGCCTGCGCTCGGGGTGGTGCCCTATGATGCGCGGGTCAATACATTTGAGAGCCCGGAATGAATGATCTCAGACGATGGACGACAGCCCCTGCCCTCTTGCTCCTGGCCCTGTCGGCGCCTGCCGCCGGGGGTGCGGCTGAACCGTGGAAGTCCCTGTCTTCCCCCGGCGGCGTGTTCGTTATCGAATTCTCGGTGGGCGAAAAGGGTCGGCCTATGTACCGGGTCAAGTACGCCGGCGCCGGGATCATAGAGCCTTGCGGGATCGGATTCGTTGAAGCCGAGGGCCCGGACTGGACCGGGGGTTTTGATGCAATTGAGATGGGCGTGGTCTCAGGGCACGATGAGACCTGGAAGCCCGTCTGGGGAGAGCGCTCTACCGTTCGCGATCACTATCGCGGCGCGACGGTCATCTTCAAACGCCCTGAGCCGCCGGGCGAGCTCAAGCTCGATGTCCGCGCCTACGACCAGGGCGTCGCCTTTCGCTATGTTGTAGATCCCAGTGCGGGCAGGAATTCGATTCGAATCGAAAGAGAAGAAACAGAGTTCCGTTTCACGGGCGATCACAACCTCTGGGCTGTCTACTCCGCCCAGGGGAAATACTCAAAGACCAGGTTGAGCAAGATAAGGAGCAGCGTCGAGCGTCCCTGCGTTTTAGAGATCGGAGACGGAAAGGTAATCGCCGTGGCGGAAGCGGCGCTGGTCGATTTTTCCCGGATGCGTTTGCGGCGCTCCGAGGTCTCCCCAAATACGCTCGTGTCCAGGCTCCACGGGCCGGTTCGCGCGAAATTGCCGCTGAAAACTCCCTGGCGCGTGATAATGGCCGCCGAGGGGTCCGGGCAATTGCTGCAGAACAACGATCTCATCCTGAACCTGAACGAGCCGAACAGGATTGCCGAGCCGGGCTGGATCCGGCCGGGAAAGGTGATTCGAGATGTGACCCTCTCGACCAAGGGAGGGATGGCCTGTGTCGATTTCGCCGTTGAAAACGGGCTGCAGTTTATCGAGTTCGATGCCGGTTGGTATGGCAACCAGGGAGACGAGGCCTCCGATGCGCGGACCGTGTCCAGGGGAAACCTCGATCTCCCGGGCGTGATCGAATACGCGAACAAAAACAACATCGGAGTCATCCTCTACGTCAACAGGCGCCATCTCGAGCGGGATCTCGACAAGCTGCTCCCGGTGTACCGGGAGTGGGGCATCGCCGGGCTGAAGTTCGGCTTCGTGCAGCATGGGGATCAGAAGTGGACACGCTGGATGCACAAGGCCATCGTGAAGTGCGCGAAGTACAAGCTCATGGTCGATGTGCATGATGAGTACCGGATGACCGGCTGGCAACGCACCTACCCGAACTTCATGACGGCCGAGGGAATCGGAGGCGACGAGACCCGGCCGCCTAACGAACAGGCGCTGGCGAACCTGTTCAGCCGCATGATAGCGGGGCCGGCGGATCACACCATCTGCTACTTCAACGGCTATGTGGACCAGACAACATCCCATGCGGCCCAGCTGGCCAAGGCGGTCTGCTTCTTCAGCCCCTGGCAGTTCCTTTTCTGGTACGACCAGCCCTCCAGTGCCCAGGGCGAGCCCGAGCTGGAGTTCTTCAAGCTCCTGCCGACGACCTGGGACGAGACGCGGGTCCTTCACGGGAAGATCGGCAGCTACGCCGTTATCGCCCGCCGAAAAGGTTCCGACTGGTTCATCGGCTGCCTCAACGCTGGAGAGCCGAGGTCGCTGAAGGTCCCCCTGGATTTTCTTCCTGTCGGGAAGAAGTTCGAGGCTCGTACCTACCATCACGATCCGGGAGCCGAGACCCGCACAAAAGTCGGCATCGCCCGGCGCGGTGTCGACTCCGGCACCGTGCTCAACGCTTCGATGAGCGGCCGCGGAGGATTGGCGATCCGAATCTTCCCGGCCAAGGAAGGCTCTGCCCGCGTTCCCGGCGAGCTCCCGGGTGAGTGAGAGAGTTCACCGGGCCGCGTCTATTTCGAGCCGAGCTCGCGAATCCGCAGGTTGCGGAAGCGGTAGACGCCTTTTTTCGCATTGTGCTGCAGCCCGATGACTCCACGCTTGTGCCTGGCATCCTCGATGTCACTGCAGAGCTGGCCGTTGACCCAGGTCTGGATGCGAGAGCCCTGGCAGCGCACGCGAACCTGGTTCCATTTGCCCGGCTGAAAAAAGGTGCCGGTGCGGTTTACGAAGGCATCGATTTCCTCCTGCCTGTCGGCGGGATT
>JAKUSY010000059.1 GCA_022451445.1 Planctomycetota bacterium | reverse complement strand
ATCGGCCTGAAATTCGAGGTCGTCCAGAAGAAGAAGCTCGCCTCGCTCAAGAAAAGCGCTCCCAGGAAATACAAGGCTCAGATGAGCGCGTATGAGAAGGCCCAGAGAAAAGGACGCGAATCCAAGGGCCTCAAGCCCCCGGGCACGGTCTTCAAGGTCCTCAACAGAAAGGGCTACAAAAAGCAGAAGGAAGCAAAGACCTACGCCGCCAAGCTGCAGCGCCTGGTAGACTCAAAACGCAAGAAGTGATGTCTGAAGGGACATCTTCGAGAGCGCCGCCCCTGTTTTTAAACGATGGGTGTCGCCCTTGATTCCAGGAGAATCCAGATGAAACGCGGCTCTTCAGCCCTGCTCACTCTCGCGCTCCTGCTCCTCTTCTGCGCTTCGACGCTCGCCTCCGGCGCGCTGCGGGACAAACTGCCGAGACCGCCGAAGCCCCCGAGCGTTAAAGGCAAGGGCATCGGGAAGCTCGGCAAGGGCATCCTGAAATCGAGGAGGGGCCGTGGAGGCAGCAAGAATTCCAGGTCCAAGTCCAGGAAGCAAGCTGAGAAGAAAAAGAAGGAAGAAGAGAACCGCTACCACGTGGTGCAGATCGGCCTGAAATTCGAGGTCGTCCAGAAGAAGAAGCTCGCCTCGCTCAAGAAAAGCGCTCCCAGGAAATACAAGGCGCAGATGAGCGCGTACGAGAAGGCCCAGCGAAAGGGCCGCGGCTCCAAAGCGCCCAGGCCTCCCTCCACCGTCTTCAAGGTTCTCACCGACAGGGGCTACAAGACGCAGAAAGAGGCCCGGGCCAACGCCCAGCGCCTGCAGCGCAAGGTAGACTCAAAACGTAAGAGGTGAGGTCGCCCGCCTGCGACGCCAGCGCCCCGGGCTATACCGCCGGCAACGGAAGATCTCATCACACCCTGCTGCGTGGCGAGTTGTCGAGATGATAACCGCCTCCAGACATTTGCCGCAGAACGGCGGCGACTGTATTATCTTCGCATGTCATTGGAAGAATACCTCGATCCCCAGGGTTGCCCGGCCGAACGTCCGCGGCTGGAGAACATGCACGCCTCCACCTCGACGCTGCACGAGGGGATAGACAAGGCGATTCGCTCGAGCGGAACGCCCTACCTCAATCCTGAGGGCAAGACCCTGCAGCTCGACCTGCTGGGCTCCCCCAATATGGTCGCCTGGCAGGAAAGCAAGCTCGCCGCGATGTTCGAGGAGGAGTGCTGGTCGGAGCTTCCGCAGGTCTACGCCCGCTACGGCACCGAGACGACCGCCCGGCTGCTGGGCGAGGTCAGAAAGCTCGAGGGAGCCCGGGCCGCCGTGCTCACCGACTGCGGCATGCAGGCCTGCGCCCTGCTCTTTGACGTGCTCGTCGAGAATGGCGCCCATGCGATCATCATGCGCCAGAGCTACAACAAGACCCGGCTCTACCTGCAGAAGCTCTGCGAACGGGTCGGGGCCGAGTTCACGCTCATGGACGATGGCGACTACGAGGCTCTCGAGGCGGCCATCAAGGAGAACACCTGCCTCATCTTCGCCGAGACCTATACCAACCCGCTGATGCGGGCCCTCGATCCGGCGCGCATGGGAAGCCTTGTCCTGGAGAAACGCTCCACCGGCTGCCCGAGGCTGCGCCTGATTGTCGACAACACCATAGCTACCCCCTGGGGTCCATCGAAGCCCCTGCTGGCCCAGGATGGAGTTGACTTCGTCGTCGCCTCCGGGACCAAGGCGCTCGGCGGACAGGACCGGGACCTCTGGGGCTATGTCGCCTCCGACAATACCGAGGCCCTCAACCAGGTGATGGACCTGCAGGCCATGCGCGGCGGCATCCTCGACTGGAGAAGGGCGGAGGCCCTGCTGGAAAAACTACCCGAGGCCGAGGCGGCCTATGAGCGCCGCTGCGCGGGCGCCGCGAAGGTCGCGGGAATGCTGGCCTCCCATCCCCGGGTCTCGGAGGTCTTCCATCCATCGCTCGAAGACCACGTCGACAGCGCGGTCATCGCTTCTCACTACAGGCTGCCGGGCTCGCTGCTCAGCTTCCGCCTCGAGGGCGCCGACGAGGAGCAGACGAAGCGATTTTGCGACGTCCTGGCGACCTGCGTGATCCTGCGCTACGCGCTGAGCTTTGACGGCCTCGCCACCAAGCTCAACCATCACGGCACGGTCTCGGAATACTTTACCCCGCCAGAAGAGCTCGGCCGGCTGGGGATTGACCGGCTGGTGAGAATCGGGGTAGGCCTGGAAGAAGCCGACGACCTCATCGCCTGCCTCAACTGGGCCCTCTGGCACCATGAGAGGGTAAGCGCTGAGGACATCGAGAGCTGGAGAGAATCAAGAAGCCGGGACCTGGGTATTTACCCCGGGGAGAAAGACGATTAGAATCCGGATCGAAAGAACTGCTGAGAAAACCACGGCAAAGCGGCCCAGGTGAAGTTAACGGAAAAACAATGAGCCAACTCGTACTGCAGTATGAAGACATGTATCGGCTGACCCACGCCCACCGGCGCAAAGGGCTCCTGGGCACCGTCCTCAGCGTGCTGGATGGAGCCCGCTACGACGAAGACTACGACATGATCGCGATGTTCTTCTTCAGCCTTCAATCAAAAGAAGACCACGACCAGGGAAAATCCCTGGGAAGCGATGAGTGCTTCTGGACCGAGGTCTTCCTCTCCCGCCAGCTCGCCGAGACCGATGGCTGGAAGAAGCTCGGCAAGAAAGCCAAGCTCAAGGTAATGTTCCACCACGCGGTGGAGAGCCTGAAGGAGGCCCGGCGTAAGCTCCGGCAGGTCACCCTGCACTGGACACCGGGCAGCGGCATGGAGAAGGGACCCGCGGTCGACCCCTCTGAAATCGACTTTCCCGGCATGGAGCCGATCATCGTCGATTTCGAGCCAAGCGATGACTCGCGCTTCCTGGCAAGGACCGGGGCCGGCCTCTAGCGGGGCTTATCCGGCCACGCCCAGCTTCCTTCGAATCGCGGCAAGAGGTTCCTCGAGCGAACGGGGGTCCGACCTCGCCAGGCTCTTGCCGTCATAGAGGACCTCCCCCTCCACCACGGTGAGCACGACATCCCTCGCCGATGCCGAGTAGAGCACCGTGGCCTCAACGTCCAGGACAGGCTGGAGATGAGGGGCGGCCAGGCCCACGGCGCAGAGATCGGCGAGCTTCCCCGCCTCGAGCGAGCCGATGTCGCCGGTGAGTCCGAGCGCCTCGGCGCCCCCAAGGGTCATGAGCCGCAGAAAGTCACCGGCCGACGGATAGTCCTCTTCGCTCCCGGCGCGCTGGAGCAGGGCGGCGAACCGGGCCTCCTCCAGCAGATCGCAGGTATTGTTGCAGAGAACCCCATCGCTTCCCAGTCCCACCCGTATCCCCTCCGCCAGCATGGCCCCCAGCGGGGCGGCTCCATGAGCCAGCGTGGCGTTGGATTTCGGACAATGAGCGATGCCGGCTCCCGAGGCGGCGATTCGCCGCAGGTCATCCGCATCGCAATCGATACAATGGGCCAGGAGGGGAGCGGTTGCCAGCAGGCCGATTTCCTCGAAATACCCGATCGTCGAAACTCCAAGCGGCTCGACCTCGATGTCCCGGCTCCTGAGATAGTCCGCGAAAGGCCCCGAGGCGTTCCTGACAAAGGCGCCCTCGGCCGCCGACTCGGCGGCATGCACCGAGACCGGATATCCCTCGGCCCGGGCAAACTCCGCCAGCAACTTGAACAGCCGCGTCGAGACCGTATAGGGGGCGTGGGGAGAGATGCCGATGGTTACGCGGTCCGCCCCCGCGGCTCGATGCGACTCGAGCTTGTCCCGCAGATCCGCCAGGCTCTCCTCGGCCCGGGAAGGATCCGGTCCGAAAACCTCCTGGTAAAGAACGGCCCGCGCGCCGCCTTCTCTCAGCGCCGCCAGTGACACGCCGGCATCGGCGATATCAGCGATGGTGGTAATCCCCGCGGAAATGGCTTCGGCAACACCGAGACGAGACGAGCAGAGGAGATCGTCTTCATCCAGGGTCTCGTACTTGGTCTCGGTCAGCTTCCGAATCCAGGCGAAGAAGTCCTGCTCCTCGAGAAAACCGCGCAAGGCTGTCAATTCCAGGTGGGCATGGGTATTCACCAGTCCAGGGAGCAGAGCCGCAGATCCCAGGTCGAGCCGCCGCGCGGCTTCGCCGCCTGGAAGCTCAGCGGCAAGCCCGACCGCGTGGATGCGGCCAGCGCGCACATCCACCGCCCCATCGCGCAATGGGGCGGAGCTGACGGGCAGAACCCAATCCGCGGTAATGAGCAGGTCTTCACTCATACCCAAGAGCATAAGACAGCGAGACCGCGGGGAAAAGAAAATGCCCCGGCAGTAGGGGATGCCCACGCAGGCTTGCCGCGGCCGATCCCTACTGCCGGGGCTGTGATCCCAGCGGTCTTACAGGACTTAATTATTCGAGGTGTAGCCGTTGAAACTGGCCTTGCCGAGATCTTCGTAGACCTCCTGCAGGCCTGGAATCTGTTTCATGTGCCCCAGGGCTTCCTTCTGGATCTGGCGAATTCGCTCTCTCGAGAGGTTCATACGGGTTCCGATCTGCTCGAGCGTCTGCGGCTTCTCCCCATGGAGGCCGAAACGCCTGGCGATGACCTCGCGCTCTCTGCCCTCGAGCCTGTCGAGGGCCTTGAAGATCGTTTTCGGAATCGTATTCGTATGCAGATTCTCACTCTGGGCGTGCTCGTTGGTATCCTTCACGACGAAGAGGTTGCGGCCACCATCGTCGCCCTTTTCAGCCGCCGAGAAGAGAACGGTGTCACTCAGGATGCGCCTGATCCGAGCGGCTTCATCGTCTGAGAACCTGCAGTCCTCCTTGCGAAGGTCTTCCTGCACCCCCTGCGGAACCCGGATCATTCGCGACTTGTCGATCAGCGACTTGCGAATCGACTGGCGAATCCAGTAGGTCGCGTAGGTCGAAAAGCGGCATCCTCTCGTCGGGTCGAAGCGGAAAAGAGCCTTGTGAAGTCCCAGCACTCCCTCCTGGAAGAGATCGCTGCGGCGCATACCGACCGGGTGGTAGCGGAAGACTTCCTTGAGCACCAGGCGCAGGTTCGGCAGCACCAGGTCATCCCTGGCCGCGCTGAGTCTACCGAGCAGCCGCCGAACGATCCGCTCGATCCTGGCGCTCTTCTCCAATCCGGCGACTCCATCCGAACCCAGCGGCTTCTGGAGGGCCTCTTTGGCCCAGTTGAAGGCGGTTTCGGGATCGAGCGGATAGGTAGAGAGAATCTCCACGCCCTTCTCGAAGCGGCCCCAGGCCTTTTCCGCGGCCTTTGAACCCGGCTTCGGATTCTTCGCGGCAAGAGCTTCACTCTCTTCCAGGGCCTTGTCGGCCGTCTGGTAGTCCTCAGCCATCTGGTCCCTGAGCGACATCCACGTGAACATGAGGCCGCCGTTGACCACCAGCTCGTCCATCCGGACAAGAAAACGCCTGTAGCCGCCGACATGAAACGGCAGGAAGACTGCGAGGCGCTTCAGATTTGCCTGGATAATGGTTCCTGCCCGGCGTTCCTGGGCGGCATCCAGGAGTGGACGGACTGGAATCTGGAGATCGGAAAAAGACAGGGGGATCCTGTCATTCTGAGCTTTTCTGGCCTTTTCAGGTTCAGCGGGTTTTTTCCCGCGCCCTTTTGATTCCCGTTTCTCTGTCCTCGGAATCTTGCCTTTCATAACCTACCCCCTTCCTAAAACCTGCTTCTAGTTGCCGCTTTTCGCCGGGTTGTCTGCGCAGTCGAGCTGTTTTCCGTTTTCCGGACCGCCGGGATTCCTCTCAGAGAACTCTCCGAGCGAACCAGCCTATTCGCAATAGGTCGTATGCTCGTTTACCGCGCGCTACCTCCTGTTGAAATGACGGCTACTTTCTCTTTCTGAACAACCGAGTTGGGGCGACGCTCCCCCGCCCCCGCATGGCTCTGGTTTTCCAGAGCCGAGCAGGTCAGCCAGGAAATCCCGGTTCCCCAATCAATTGCCCGTTGAGCCACATGGCCCTATTTCTTACGGTCAGTTAGAGCCTCTCGGCTCTGTCGCCACGGTAAGGTAATACACTTTTGTCACCAAACGGTCACGAGCCTCACAAATCCCGTAGCAATTATTTCTTTCGTTCATCTCATCAGACGAATTACAGGGTCCGCCCATTGCATAAAAAAAGTACCCCGAGATATTTTTTTTCGTAACCCATTCCGAAAGCTCTCGTGAAAGACCTCACAATCCCCCCGGGATACCTTCCCTCGGGCTTCTGTGCACGAATTTCATTCCCCGGCAATTGCCGAGCCGAAGCGGGAACGCGGTCCTGAAAATAATCAGGGGGTGGTCAGAACCGGACCGAACGCCGCAGAACTTCGCTGATATCATCTACCTGGGGGAGGCAGGCATCGACGAGTTCCTGGGCAAAGCCCACATAGGTATCTTTGGCGGCGACCCTCATGACGGGAGCATCGAGATACCCAAAGAGCTCCTGGGCGGCACGAGCTGCTATCTCAGCGCCAAAGCCGAAAGATCTGTTCTCCTCGTAGACTACCACGAGGCGCCCGGTGCGCCGGGTGGAGGAGCTGATGGCTTCCCAATCGTAGGGCTGCAGGGAACGAAGATCGATGACCTCGACCTCGAAGCCCTCCTCGGACAGTTGCCTGGCGGCCTCCAGTGATTTCTGCACCTGGGCCCCGTAGGTCACCACCGTTACATCCTCTCCCTTTCGAACCGTGGTGGCTTTGCCGAGCGGAATCGTATAGTCGGATCCGGGATCGGGAGCTCGGGTGTACTGCTGACGGTAAAGATGCTTGTGCTCCAGGTAGAGGACCGGATCGCCGCAGCGCATAGCGGTACGAAGCAGACCGATGGCATCCCTGGCGTTAGAAGGCATCACAACCCGCAACCCTGGACATTGACAGAACATCGATTCAGCGCTCTGGCTGTGATAAATCGCCCCACCCCGGACATATCCCCCAGTCGGACAACGAATTACCACGGGACAGGAATAGGCGTTGTTGGAACGCCAGCGCATGAGAGCCAGCTCGCTGCGAATCTGGTTCATAGCCGGCCAGATATAGTCGAAGAACTGTATTTCGACCACCGGACGCATTCCCCGGACCGCCATGCCGATGGCCCGCCCGACAATACCCGCCTCGGCGATGGGAACGTTGTAGACCCTGCTCGAACCGAAATTCCTCTGCAGATCCTGGGTTACCTTGAAAACCCCGCCTTTTCCCTTCAGCTCCGCGAGGTTTTCTTCGCGAGAGCAGTCGGCAACATCTTCTCCAAAGACAACGACGCGGGGATCTCTCTGCATCTCGGTCGCCAGCGCCTTGTTGATGCCTGCGACCATGGTGATCTTCTCGCCACCGACAACCGGCTCGTTTTCCTTGTCGACAACGGTGGCGGGATTGTAGATGAACCTCGAGACCGTAGAGCCGTCGGGCATCTCCTCTTCCTTGACGACATCGTAGATATCCTGAAACTCGTCATGAGCATCCTGCCTGATACGATCCCCATCGCTGGAATCGATGATTCCTGCATCGATCAGAATTTTTTCAAAAATCGGCAGGGGGTCACGCTCGAGGTCCGCCTCCTTCTCCGCATCGCAGCGGTAGCTGGCGTCATCATCGGAATCGGAGTGGGGCTTCAGCCTCACCACGTTAGCATGCACCAGGGCGGGGCCCTTGCCGCTTCGGCAATTAGCGACGGCCTCTCCAAGGCCGGCAAAGCAGTCGAGCACGTCGACACCGTCCAGCTCGCGCACAAAGAGGCCTGGAAAATCCGAGAAGGTACGGGAGATGCTCCCGCCCGGAGTCTGGACCTCCGTTGGCACCGAGATGGCGTACCCGTTGTCCTGGATAACGAAGAGCACTGGAAGCTGGTTCAGGGACGCGGCACTGATCGCCTCGTACAATTCCCCCTGGCTGGTAGCTCCATCTCCAGCGGAGACGTAGACCACCTCGTCCTCGCTGCAGGGCGGCAGAGAGGGGTTCGGCGGCAGGCTCCTGACAAGTTTTTTCACCTCGGCAGTGCCGACGGCCTGCAGAAACTGGGTGCCTGTCGGACTCGACTGGCTGACGATGTTCAGCTCCGGCGCGGCAAAATGATTCGGCATCTGGCGGCCTCCCGAGCTGGGATCCGTCCTCTTGCCGAGGGGCTGGCGAAAAAGGTCCGCGGGGCTCCTTCCAAGGCCGTAGACAAAGGTGCGATCGCGATAATAGGGATAGAACCAGTCCTTGCCGGGCCTGAGCAGCTGCGCGGCCACGTCCTGGTCGGCCGCGTGCCCCGAGCAGCTGAGCTGAAACTGGAAAGCCACCTGGCGCCTGAGACGGATCTCCGCCTCGTCCATTTCGCGCGCTCTGACCATGAGATCGTAGACCCAGATGAGGTCTTCCTTCTTCACGGCAGCTATGGAACGGGTGCGGGTTTTGCTCTCCATCCGGTTTCTTTCTCCTGGATGCTTCGCCAGGTCCGGGGCTCACGCCAACCATCGTCGGCTTTGTCGCTCCGATGCATAAAAAAGAAATCGACCCTCCAGGAGGAGTATCGATTAAGGCTATATGCTCGATGGTTTCCAGCGAGAATGCAACTTCTCATCAGGATCCGTACAATTTGGAAAATATTAACGGAACCTTATTAAGCAGAAAGAGTTACGCAATGGGGGGAATGGCCGGGAGAGACTTTTTTCCCCATCCGGGAGAAAGTCCCGGGAAGGCAGAGAAAAAAGAAGCGACCACGGCAATTCAACCCCAGAGACCGGTGCTGAAATAACGCTCACCGATGTCGTTGAGGACGGTAACCACGACCCCTTCGTCGATCCTCTCCACGACATCCTGGACTCCCCTGAAATAGCCTCCGGAGGATTGCCCGACGAAGAGCCCCTCGCGGGCCAGCGCCTGGCACATATCGTAGGCCTCCTCGATACCCACCTTCACCTTCCGGTCGACGACCGCTTCGTCAAAGATCTCAGGAACGATGTCGTCCTCCGTCTCCATGGGCTTGAGTCCTTCGATACCGGGAAAGGCATCGGGCAGGATCATGGTGACCTCGATCCCCGGGAGCTCCTCCTTCAGGCGCCGGCCGACCCCGGTGATCGTCCCGCCGGTCCCGACTCCACCGACGAAGTGGGTGATCTTGCGGCCGGTCTGCTCGAGAATCTCGACCGCCGTCGTGTGGTAGTGCGCCTTCCAATTGTTCTCATTGCTGTACTGGTCGCAAAAGAAAAACCCTTCGGGATCAGCCTCAGCCTGCCTGCGAACCTCGCGAAGGGCCTCATCGTAGCCCTCGACCGCGTCGGTAAACTCCAGCTCGCCCCCATGCGCCAGGATTCGCTTCTTGCGCTCTTCGGATGCGTTCTCGGGGACGATGAGCTTGACCTTGTAGCCCAGGGCTCCGCCAATCATCGCGTAGGCGATCCCGGCGTTGCCGGAGCTCGAATCGAGCACCGTGCGCTCACGGGTAAGCCGGCCGTCCAGGATGGCGCTCAGCAGCATCCAGAGCACCGGGCGATCCTTGATCGAGCCTCCCGGATTGAAATACTCGACCTTGGCGTAGATCTCGACACCCGGCTTGGAAAGCCCGGGCAGGGACACGGGCACCAGGGGGGTGTTGCCGATAAGAGACAACCCCGGCGCATCTTCGATCAGGGGCAGAAATTCATCGGGAAGCGTCGACAAGAGTTCTTCACTCCTCAAACGCCGCAAAAATGGGCGTAGTCGGTGTAGCCGGGGAATTCCTTTCCCTCGCCACAGTACTTGCAGTCGGGATCCGCCTGGATCCTGAGCTCGCGGAACCGGGCCTCGAGAGCATCGTAGGTCAGCAGCCTGCCGGTAAGGAGATCTCCCTTGCCCAGGATAATCTTGATCGCCTCGATCGCCTCGAGCACTCCGATGACGCCCGGAAGAACACCCAGCACTCCCGCCTCGGCGCACGATGGCGCCATCTCAGGGGGAGGCGGCTCGGGAAACAGGCAGCGGTAACAGGGACCCTTACCCGGCCAGAACACGGTCGCCTGGCCCTCGAAGCGGTAGATGCTGCCGTGAACATTGGGAATACCGTGCTTGCAGCAGGCATCGTTGACGAGGTACCTGGTGGGAAAATTATCGCAACCATCAACGATGACATCGTAGCCCTCGAACAATTCATCGACGTTCGTAGAGTGAACGCGGTCATTGTGGGCAACCACCTCGATGTCGGGATTGAGAGCGAGCAGGGTTTCCTTCGCCGAATCGGTCTTGGGCTCCCCTACCCTGGAATCCGTGTGGAGAATCTGGCGCTGGAGATTGCTCAGATCGACGACATCATAATCGACGATCCCGAGAGTACCGATTCCCGCGGCCGCGAGATAGAAAGCCGCCGGGGAGCCGAGGCCTCCGGCACCGATGCACAGCACCCTGGCCTTCTTCATCAACAGCTGGCCGGCCTCGCCGACCTCGTCGATACTCAGGTGCCTGGCGTAACGTTCGCGCTCCTGCTCCGAGAGAGCCTCGGGCACATCGACCGGGTGGCCACCCTGCTTCCAGCGGGTGAAGCCGCCCTTCATGGAGGTAACGTTGCTGTATCCGAGCACACGCAGGGAGTTCGCCGCGAACAGCGAGCGTACTCCGCCGGCGCAATAGGCTATGATCGCGGCATCCTGGTCAGGCAGCTTCTTGGCGGCCTGCATCTCGAGGAATCCTCTTGAGAGCTGGAGAGCGCAGGGGAGATGGCCGGCGCGGTATTCTTCGGACTCTCGAACATCCACGATGGTCACCTCGGAGCCGTTATCGAGAATCTTCTCGACCTCTTCCGGGTCCATCTCGGGAATGCTCTCGCGGTATTCCGAAAGCAGTTCGTCGTAACTCTTGCCGACCATATTTCAAACCCGCCTCAACTCAGGAGTTCAGTCCACCGGCAATCGCCGGGACCACACTCACCTCGTCACCATCCTTCACCGGGGTATCGAGTCCCTGGGAGTGGCGAACATCCTCACCATTGACGAAGACATTGATGAAACGCCGGATCTCGCCGGCATCGTCAAAGATCTTCTCCTGCAGACCGCCGTGGCGATTCTCGACATCATCGAAGACCTCGCGGATCGTACCTCCCTCTACATCCACCTCGCTCTTACCCTCAGTGAATTTTCTCAGGGGAGTGGGAATCCGAATCGTTACCGCCATTCTTTGCCTCCAGGGGACATACTATTCAACCAGTGGTAAACACGGCATCCTGCCGGATGGGCAGACCCAGCGGGGACACTACCATGCCGTAGTTACGGTATAGAGCCAGTCGGACGAGTATATCTGCCCCGGAAGGAGACTGCAACACCGCCTGATAGGCGCACTTG
>JAKUSY010000589.1 GCA_022451445.1 Planctomycetota bacterium | reverse complement strand
GCGGAAAACGGGCTGCCGCCGGTGCCGAAATTTCTTCCGCGCCGGCAGCTCGCGGTCGACCTCACCTCGCCGGCGAACCTCGCCTTTGCCCGAAACAGTGGCAACCGGTTCTGGGCCAGGCTGCTCGGCCGGGGCATCGTCCACCCCCTCGACCAGATCCATCCCGGCAATCCGCCATCCCACCCGAAATTGCTCGAGGCGCTGACCGGTCGTTTTATCGCGAAAGGCTTTGATCTGAAGTGGCTCCTGCGGTCGATCCTGCTGAGCGACACCTACCAGCGCTCGAGCCGTCTTCCCGCAAAAACCCGCTCTATAGAGCCCCGGAGCTATCGGGCGGTCCTGTCCAGGCCCCTCACCCCCGAACAGCTGCTGCACTCGGTTCTTCGCGCTACCGGCAACCTCGACAGGGTCAAGGCGCTGAAGGCCGATCCGGCGGAGAAATTCGACCGCAAGGGCTACTTCACCGGCACCCACCGGAACCTGCCCGGCTCCTACGACGAGATCCGCGCTATCTTCATCCAGACCTTCGGCCGGCCGCCTGGAGAGCCCGAGACCGAGTTTGTCCCCGGCCTGAACCAGTCCCTCTTCCTGATGAACGACCGTCTGCTGTTGAGCTGGCTGGAGCCCATCGAGGGCAACCTCGTCCATCGATTGGCCTCGCTGAAAACTCCCGGAGCGATCGCCGGGGAGCTCTATCTCAGCGTCCTCTCCCGGCTCCCCGATGAGGTCGAGACCGCCGAGCTGGAAAGCTACCTGGAAGAGAACAGCCGGCGGAGAACCGCCGCCCTCGGCGAGCTTGCCTGGGCCCTGCTCAATTCAACCGAGTTCAGATTGAATCACTGATGAAAACCCGGCCCAATCCTCACGCCTGTCGAAACCCCGAGCACGACATATCCCGCCGCCGTGTCCTCGGTGTCCTGGGCGGACTGGCCGGCTTCGGAAGCCTGCTCAATCCCTCGATCTCCAGGGCGCTGGCAGAGAAAGCGAAACAGGTCTGCCTGATCTGGCTGGATGGAGGCATCAGCCAGTACGAGAGCTGGCATCCTCTCCCGGGAACCAGGTTCGCCGGCCCCTTCCGCAGCATCCCGACAAAGATACCGGGGGTCCACTTCAGCGAGCTGATGCGCCACACGGCGGGAATCGCCGACAAGATCTCCGTCATCCGCAGCATGGAGACCAAGGACCCGAACCATTCCACCGGCGTTCCCCGTATCCAGCGCGGCGATCCGATCGACCGCGGCGTCGTCTATCCCTACCTGGGCTCCGCGGTTTCAAAGCTCCTCGGGCCGGCGGATCCCGACCTGCCGCCCTACATCTGGATCAAGCCCGGAAACGGCGGCTTCATCCACCGCGAGGCCGGCTTCCTCGGGGCGAGGCATGGCGCCCTGGCCCTTGGCGACGGGAACCCTCCCGTCCACATCCATCGGCCCGGCGCCATCTCGGCCGAAAACGACGCGGCCAGGAACCTCCTGCGCAGGAAGGCCAACGAGCGCTTCAGGGCCTACCGCGGCTCCTCCGAGATCGACGCCTACGAAACCTCCTACGCGATGGCCGAGCGCCTGATGGCCCGCAAGGAAATCTTCGATGACGGCAGGTTGCCCCCTGCCGACAAGGAGCGCTACGGCGCCCACCCCCTTGGCCGTCATATCCTCCGGGCACGCCAGCTCCTCGAGGCGGGAGTCCGGTTCATCAAGGTCAACAGCTACCACTGGGACACCCATGGCGACAATTTCAACATGTCCCAGCGTCTCATCCCGCAGGTAGACCGGCCCTTCGCCGCCCTCGTCGAAGACCTCGAGGAGCGTGGCCTGCTGGACAATGTGCTGGTGATCGTGATGAGCGAATTCGGCCGGACCCCCAACGTGAACTCCCGCATCGGCCGCGACCACTGGCCTGACTGCTGGAGCCTGGCCCTGGCCGGCTGCGGGATCAGGCAGGGCGCCGTCATAGGGAAAACGACCGAAGATGGGGCCTGGGTCGATGGAACGGGCTACGACATCGGAGACCTCTTCCATACCATCTTCACCGTGCTCGGGATTGACTCCCGCCGGGCGCGCTACGAGCACAAGGGACAGAAGCTTGCCATCGCCCACGACAAGTGCAAGCCAATCCGGGAGGTGATGGCATGAAAGCTCCGGCCCTCGACATCAAGAGCGTCCGGATCGCCGACGAGTTCAGGCACGAGAGCCAGCTCTTCCGCGCCGGGTTCAGCCCCTGCGGAAAAATCATCGCCGCCGTCGGCGTCGACACCGACGTCCACCTCTGGAACATCGAGGACAAGGCGAAGAGGACCTTCCAGGCACACGAGACCTGGATCTCATCGCTGTGCTTCAATCCCGCGCGGAAACACCTCTACACCGCCGACTACCACGGCGTCATCCACAGCTGGGACTACCTCGCCGGGGCTCCCGG
>JAKUSY010000588.1 GCA_022451445.1 Planctomycetota bacterium | reverse complement strand
CGACTCTCGGAGGGCTGCATGAAGGCCACCTGTCCCTCGTTCGCCAGGCGCGCCTGGAGTGCGATCGAGTGATTGTCAGCATCTACCTGAATCCTGCCCAGTTCGATTCCACCGGCGATCTCGATCATTATCCCGCCAATCTCGAGGCGGACCTCGAGGCCTGCCGCGAGGTCGGCGCCGATATCGTCCTGGTGGGTGAGCGGACGGATTTCCTGCCCGAGGGGTTCGAGTCCTGGGTCTTCGTCGAAGACCTGGTCCGAAAGCTCTGCGGGGCCGGCCGACCGGGACATTTCAAAGGTGTCTGTACGGTCATTACGCAGCTTTTCCATGTGGTCAGACCCCATCGCGCCTATTTCGGATCGAAGGATTTCCAGCAGGCGAAGGTCGTCTCGAAGATGGCCGAAGAGCTGCTGTTTGATATAGAAATTCGGCTGCTGCCTACCGTTCGTTCTGCGGATGGTCTCGCCATGAGCTCCAGGAACGAACGTCTTACGGAGGTCCAGCGGGATGCATCCACGGTTATATGGAGATCTCTGCAGGCGGCGAGAGAGCTCATCACCGGCGGCGAGACCTCGGTGGATGTCGTGAGAGAGAGCCTGGCCGGTATGTTCGACAAGACAGGAGGCTGTGAGCTCGAATACGCCGAGGTTCTCGCGGCGGAGACCCTCAGAGATTTTCCCGATGGCGTGCTGAACCTCGATGGCGAGGGAGTCCTGGTGGCCCTCGCGGCAAGGTTTGGCGACGTGAGATTGATAGACAATATCCAGGTGACGGCGACGGATGCGTCCGGTCGAATGGAAGAGACGGAGCTTGAGATCGATGGAGGGAACTGAGCGGGCATCTCGCCTGTGGTTCGTGTCTCGATGGAATTGAAACACGCTGGAGAGGGGATCGTCGTCAGGGCGCCCGCCAAGCTGAACCTGTTTCTCGAGGTGGGAAGGCCCGCCGAGGATGGCTACCATCCCATCGACAGCATCTTCCAGGCTGTGTCGCTCTACGATGAGCTCGAGTTCGTTCCGGTTCCTCTCTCCGCTGAAGGTATCCATCTCGTCGAGGAGGGAATCAACGTGGGGCGGGAGAATATCGTCTACCGGGCGGCTCGGCGCCTGCTCGATGAGGTGGGTGGTTTTCCCTCGGGGGTTCGCATAACTCTTCGAAAGTCCATTCCCTGCGGGGCTGGCCTTGGAGGTGGCTCCAGTGATGCGGCCGCGACCCTGGTAGCCTTGAGGAGATTGTGGAATCTCCAGGTGGATCCTGATCGGCTGCGAGAGCTCGGTGGAGAGCTTGGGTCGGATGTCCCCTTCTTTTTCTCAGGCGGCACGGCGAGATGCCAGGGGCGGGGGGAGCTTGTCACCGCGCTTGATGATGTGTTTGAACCGGCTGGGGTCTTGCATTACGTCCTTGTCAGTCCGGCGATCGAGGTCTCGACCCGGAAGGTGTATGAGGCTTTCGACCAAGCGCAATCTAATGCAGATAGAAGCTTGACTCCCATCAAGAGCGTGGATAGCATCCTGCGGTCCTCGATTGTTGAGGCGCTTAGTAGTGGTGAGTTACTGTTCAACCGTCTCGAGACGGTAGCTTGCGGCCTCTTTGCGGAAATCGCAGAGATAAGAGGGCTGCTCGCAGCGGAAGGGTTCCGCGGGTTTTTGATGTCAGGCAGTGGCTCATCGTGTTTCGGGTTGTGTGACAATGCCGAAGAGGCTGTCTCCATCGCGGACACTCTTAAGGCTAAGGTGCCTTCTGGCACTATGGTTTTTACTGTCAATAGCGTCCCGGATTGGTCTGCGGTTTTCCGATCGTAGCGCGGGCTTAACGCATTTTTATTTGTCGGATAGCTGCTTTGCGGCTTTTTCCTTCGGATCGATATGCTGCTGCTCCGATGGGCCAGGTGGAACGGTACGGATAGGTAGGTTTCACTTGTTTGTCGGTGAGAAAGGAATCGTCTGATGGAGATTACTGAGATTCGTATCAAGTTAGTTGAATCCGGCGACAAGCTTCGAGCTTTCTGCAGTATCACGATCGATGATTGCTTCGTGATTCGGGATCTGAAGATTATCGATGGCACGAAGGGCGCCTTCGTCGCCATGCCCAGCAGGAAGTTGACATCTCGCTGCCGATGCGGCTGCAAGAATTATACCCGGGCTAAGTTCTGTAACGACTGCGGCTCGAAGATTCCGCGTGGAAGATCGGACGAAGATGACGGCAGGGGAAAGCAGCATGCGGATATAGCTCATCCTATCAATTCCCAGTGCCGCGAGGAGCTCCAGTCCCAGGTGCTTGATGAGTTCTACGCCGAGTGCAAACGTTCGGAGGAATCCGGCTACGACTCCCAGGATCCCGACAGCAAAGCGACCGATCCTCACAGGGATGAATCAGGATCTTCAGGAAGAGATGATTTTGAAGAGGAAGAAGAATACGTAGAGG
>JAKUSY010000587.1 GCA_022451445.1 Planctomycetota bacterium | reverse complement strand
ACGATTACCTTCCGCACGGAAAGCACATCGCCAAGCTTCCCCATTCACTGCTCAAGCGGGGCGGAAGAAAGCGGAAGGGCAAGCTGGTCCTGGTGACCGCGATGAGCCCGACTCCTTCTGGAGAGGGTAAGACAACCACCTCGATCGGTCTCGCGGATGCATTGAACGTGATCGGCTCGAAGGCCAGCCTCGCGGTGCGGGAGCCTTCTCTCGGGCCGTATTTCGGGATCAAGGGAGGTGGCACCGGCGGCGGTATGGCCCAGATCGTTCCCGCCGAGGATATCAACCTGCACTTTACCGGGGATATCGCCGCCGTAGCCAAGTCAGCGAATCTCCTGGCGGCGCTGATCGACAACCACCTGCATCATGCCAACAAGCTCGGCATCGACCAGAGGCGGATCAGCTGGAGGCGGGTGGTCGATCTGAACGATCGCGCGCTGCGCGACATCGTGATAGGGCTGGGAGGCCCTCTTCACGGGGTCCCAAGGAAGGATGGTTTCTATATCGCTCCCGCCTCGGAGGTCATGGCGATCCTCTGCATGGCGACCAGCTTTCCGGACCTGAGAAACCGGATCAAAAAGATTATATTCGGCTATACCCGGGACAGGGAGCCGCTGACGTGCGCCGACCTCGGGGTTGACGCGGCGATGTCCGTCCTGCTCAGGGATGCCATCCTGCCCAACCTTGTCCAGACCCTGGGGCACACGCCCACCTTCGTTCATGGCGGCCCCTTCGCCAACATCGCCCACGGTTGCTCCAGCGTGATCGCCACCCGGCTCGGCCTGCAGATGTCGGACTTTCTCATCACCGAGGCCGGGTTCGGATCAGACCTCGGGGCCGAAAAATTTTTCAACCTGAAGTGCAGGCTCTCCGGGCTGCGCCCGGATGTGGCGGTTATCGTCGCCACCCTCAAAGCCCTCGAATTTCACGGCGGCTACAGCGCCGGCGGGGGGTGGGACAATCTCAGCCGCCATATCGACAATGTTCGACAGTTCGGGGTGACGCCGGTCGTCGCCATCAATCGCTTTCCCGGCGATGCGCCTCGCGCCCTGGGCCGCCTGCGACGGGCCTGCGAAAAAAAGCGGGTGCGCTGCGCGGTCTCCGATGTCTATCGAAACGGCGGCGAGGGAGGTGTCGATCTCGCCCGGGCGGTCAAGGATGCCGCCGCGCGTTCAGATCCGAGAAAATTCAAGCTGCTCTATCCCGATCGCATGAAGCTTCGCGAGAAGATCGAGACCATCGCCAGGAAGGCCTACGGCGCGCGCGCGGTGAATTACACCAAGGAGGCGGCCGGGCTCCTGGATCAATTTGAGGAGATGGGTTTCGGCAAGCTGCCCATCTGTATGGCGAAGACTCCCATGTCGTTTACGGACAATCCCGCCCTCGTAGGCGCTCGGAAGGATTTCGACATCACGGTCACCAGCGCCATGCTTTCAGCCGGGGCCGGCTTTGTCGTCGCGATAGCTGGGAACGTGATCCCCATGCCGGGCCTCCCCAGGGTGCCGGCGGCCCTCAGGATCAGGATCGACGACGAAGGCAATCTTCTCGATATGGCCTGAGGTGCCTCCCAGGTATATGCCTTTTTCGTGTCCAAGTAGTTCTTTTTTCGATCCGTCTTTCATCATTTAATGAAGACTGATCGAGTAGCGTTTCTGGTCCTGCAGGGTATTGCGATGCATTTTTCATCATTCAGTGGTTCAGCCTGCCAATCGCGGGAGAGTGGGGTCTTCTTCTCCTTTATTCTTTCTCTCGCGGTGACGGCTTTTCTTCCTCTACCTGTGCCGGGCGTGCAGGATGACCGAGTTTCCGGGAGGGTCCAGCCCCCGCTTCCGCTCGAGCAGGAGGAGGCGCGGACCTTGATCAAGGACATCTACGCCCCGGACTACGCTGCTGAGGGCTCCGAGAAACGCAGGGCGCTTGCATCCAAGCTGCTGGCCCAGGCCGGTAAGGAGCAGGGCAAGGTGACGCAGTTCGTTCTGTTGAACGAGGCCGTCACGGCATCCTCGGAGGGAGGCGACCTCGAGACGGCTTTTTCCACGGTCGACAGGATTTGCAGCTCGTGGCTCGTCAACGCTTTCGATCTGAAAAGTTCCGCCCTGGAGGTTTTTGTCCCCAGCAAAAAGCCGGGATTCCTGGAGAAAGAAATCACGGCTCGGGCGCACCTGGAGCTTATCGATACGGCTATCGCTGAAGATCGCTACAAGGCGGCTGTGATCGTAAGCGATGGCGCCCTGAAGATCGCGGACAAGCTCGGCGGCAGGATGTTCAAGACGGAGTTGAAAGACAAGCGGACCCTGGCGCGGATGCTGGCGGAGGCCTTTGACGGTCTGCGCTCACAGTACCCCCTGCTCCTGGATGATCCCGATGACGAGGCCGCGAATCTCGCGGTCGGAAACTTCTATGCTGAAAAGAAGAGGGATCCGG
>JAKUSY010000586.1 GCA_022451445.1 Planctomycetota bacterium | reverse complement strand
AGATTGACAGCTACCTCCTTTTTTGTATGGTATGCCCAACGTAAGTTCGGGTTACCGATAAGAAGTTTGTCCTACATGAAGATCGACTGAAAGGAATCTCAATGCCCTCGAAGAACACCTCCCGAACACGCCCATCGGCTCTGGCTCTCGCCACGGCCGGCATACTGCGCTTCAGCCTGTCCGGGATCGAGGCCTGGCAGGATGATGATCCGGCGGTAACGAAACGGGGCAGGGACGAGCAACAAAATGAGACTGAAAAAAGAGTCAACACCACCCTGGTCATCGGCACAGCCGATGACATCATCAACCTGCCCGGCTCCGGAGCTGTCCTCACCAGCGACGACCTGGCCCGTCACGCCTATGATGATGCGAACCAGGCCCTGCGACAGGTTCCCGGCGTCTACCTCCGCCCCGAAGATGGCTACGGCTTCTACCCGAACATCAGCCTCAGGGGTGTCGACACGACCCGCAGCGCCAAGATCACCCTGCTGGAAGATGGAGTCCTGACCGCGCCTGCCGCCTACTCGGCCCCATCCGCCTACTACAGCCCGACGCTGGGCCGCATGAGCGCGATCGAGGTCCTGATGGGATCCAGCCAGACACGCTATGGCCCCCACACCACAGGCGGCGTGATCAACTATCGATCCACGGAAATACCGGAATCCAGGAGCTCCTATCTCAAGACTCTCTACGGCTCGAACAATGAGCAGCGTACCCACGCCTACATCGGCGACACCTTCGAATCCGAAAGATGGGGACAAATCGGCGTCTTGCTTGAAGGATATATCCGTAACAGCGACGGCTTCAAGCAGATCGACACAACGGCGGACTTCCGCAATGGAGACGATACCGGCTTCTCAAAAACCGAGCCCATGCTGAAGCTCGCCTGGGAACCTATAACCGACCGCTACAGCCGCTTCGAGCTGAAGCTCGGCTACACCGACTTCCAAGGCAACGAGGGCTACACCGGGCTCACCGAGGAAGACTACGCGGCTGACCCTTACCGACGTTACGCGGGAAGCCGGTTCGACCAGATGAATTCTGAGCACTCAAGGAGCTACCTGAGGCACTTTTACGAGATCTCAGACACCACACTTGTCACGACCACCATCTACTACAACAGGTTCCATCGCGACTGGTTCAAGCTCAATGACGTCAGGGATTCCAACGGAGACTCCAGGAGCATCAGCCAGGCCCTCGCCGGAGGCGGCGCCCACCTCGACGTACTTCGCGGCGAGGCGGCTGGCGCCCTGCGTGTCCGCCACAACAATCGCAATTACAGATCCTACGGAATCGACAGCGCTGTCGCACACGACCACGAGCTCCTGGGCCGAGAGAATCATGCGAATGTCGGCATCCGCTATCACGTGGACAATGCCAGGCGTTTCCAGACCAACGAGATCTTCACCCAGGATGCCAATGGAATAATTATTGGCAGAGATCCCGGGACTCCCGGAGATGCCGGAGACCGGGACCAGGTCAGCAAAGCCCTCGCACTCTATGCCGAGAATGAGATCGAGGTCACTGACAAGCTATCCGTTACTCCCGGAATCCGCTGGGAAACAGTTGACCAGCACTACTGGCAGGCCGGCCCGGCCGAAGGAGATGGCAGCCTGAACCTGCTCGCCGGCGGCATCGGAGCGACCTGGGACTACACCGAACAGCTCAGCTTCTTCGGCGGTATTCACCAGGGCTACTCGGTCCCCGGCCCCCGCTCGGCGATCCGGGGCGACCTGAAAGAAGAGACGAGCCTCGGCTTTGAGATCGGCCCGCGCTACCGCGAAAAGACAGGGCTCTGGGCCGCCGATGCCACCTTCTTCCTGACCGACTTTGATGACCTGCTCGTCATCGACAATATTGGCGGCACCGGAACCGGAAACACCGAGAACGTTGGAGAGGCTCGCGCCACGGGTATCGAGCTCTCGGTAGAAGCCGATGGCTCCAGCTTCTTCAAGCTCCCCTTCACCAACCCCTGGTTCGCGACTCTCACCCTGACAGATGCGACCCTGAGCAACGACTCCGACTCCACGGATGCCGAATCTATCTTTTCCGGCGGAATAAAGGGCAACAAGGTCCCCTACATCCCTGACCTGGCCTTCAACATCGGTACGGGATTGGAACAGGGGAAGTTCGGCTTCTACATCAATGGCGCCTACATGGACGAGATGTTCTCTTCCGCCAGCAATACAACCGACCTTGTTGACGGAGCGGGAACGCCTGACTCGCGATTTGGAAAGACCGAGAGCTACTTCCTCCTGGACATCTCCGCGCGCTACCGCATGAGTGATGCCGTCACCGTCTTCGCAGGAGTGCAGAACGCGCTAGATGACGACTACCTCGTAACAAGGCACCCGCACGGCCCCCGCTCCGGCCAGCCGCTCTTCGCCTATATCGGCCTGGAGATTGCCCTTGGCTCAGAGTAAGTCCG
>JAKUSY010000585.1 GCA_022451445.1 Planctomycetota bacterium | reverse complement strand
CCCGGTTACGCAAGCAGCCCTGATGATCTTCCTGAACAAGGCGGGATTTAACGGCCTCTATCGAGTCAACCGGAGCAATGGCTTCAATGTCCCGATGGGAAGCTATCGAAAGCCCCTCATCTGCAACCGGGAGAACCTGCGGGCGGCCAGCAAGGCGCTGAAAAAGGTGGTCGTCTTAAATGGAGATTTCGAGGACACACTGTCCCATGCAGGCGCTGGGGACAGCACCTTCTTTTACTTCGATCCTCCCTACAAGCCTCTGAGCTCCACCGCCAATTTCAACACCTACGCCAAGGGCGGATTCGACGACGATGAACAGGAGCGACTGAAGAATTTTTGCGACCGCCTCCATGGGAAAAAATACAGGTGGGCCCTGAGCAACTCAGACGTAAAGAGCGCAAATCCGAACAACACCTTCTTTGACGAACTCTACAAAGATTACTCAATAGAGCGCGTGTGGGCGAAACGAAGTATCAACTCGAACCCCTCCAAAAGAGGAAAGCTGACCGAGTTGTTGATCACTATCTACGACTGCGACCGCCAGGGAAGTCCCCTAATCCATGGTTAGTGACCAGTCCTGGGAGACCATCTTCCGCTACGTCGGAGCCGAAAAACACGGCTTTAAAACCGACGGTCCGTTGTTCATCGAAGCAAGTGACATCAACAAAGCCTGCCAAGGTTTTTCTGCGACCGGTAAGAAGGAAGTGAGGCTCCTCTGCTCCCAACTCACAAGAGAATCACGCCCGGAAGTATTTGTTGAGCAGGGGCTTTTTCTGCTCCCTGTGCAAAATGGGCGGTACTGCGCTGTGCAGGGTGAGGGCTATGTCGATATTCCCGAAATACGGGGAGATGCCCAGGCCTATCCTTCGAAGCTAAATTTCGAACCTGAGACATCGAAGGCTGGAGACTCGAAAATGCGCCATCTTAACTTTGCCTTCGCCTCGGGATTGCTCGGGCACTTCATGCAGGATGACTCCCTGGTATTCACCGTGCAGGGAAAAAAAAGAGCCCCGGGGTTTTCTTTTAACGTTGGTGACAACCGAATTGAGACCAGGGGAGTGCAGACCCAGGTCAGTGCCGGATATGAAGGCGAAGACAAATTGGTTCTGGTTGTCGCGAAAGATCCAAAAGCCGGAAACGCCATCATTCGACAACTCTTCTACCCTTTCAGGATGTGGAGCGAATTTACGGGCAAAGAGGTGGTCACCCTTTTATTTGAGGGAAGAGAGAGGGAGGGAAAAACCGAGTTCTATTTCTGGAATTATGAATTCAAAAACGAGACGGACTACAACAGCATCCATCTTTCTAATTCCGGCAAATACTGTCTTGGCAGGAAGAATGATAAAGAAAAGCCCCCCTTGGCGGCCGAGAGGGGGCCGGCGGCTGAAACTTCGCGGCAAAAACCCTCCAGTCCCGACTCGCCGCCCCAGGGGAAAGACAAAATAACCCTCAGCGAAGCGAAAAATCGTGCGGCTGAGTTTATTGGCGTTCAGTTCTCTGAAATCTTCCTTCCGGAAGACCTCGCCGGAATGAAAAGAGACAAGGGACTTTCTGGGAAACTGCTCGAGAAATTGATCGGAGTACCTGCCGGCCCCGACCTGCACGACTTCGTCGACGGCGAGTTAAAGACCACCAAGTGCCGAAGAGATGGATCCCCTCAGGAGCGGACGATTTTCATCACCCAGATTTCCAGGGACATCGACAAGATCCTGGCCGAAACTCCGTTTGAGAGCAGCCGCCTTTATCGAAAGATAAAACGCCTTCTGCTCGTACCGATATGTAAGGAAGGCGAGCCGCATGAATGGAAATTCCTGCCTCCGATTCACGTGGACCTGGCCACGCCCCAATGGCATGAAATGGCCCGGCAACTCAAAGACGACTATCACTCGATAGCAGAACAACTTCGAGAGCACATCGAGAACAGCGAAGATGGATTCATCCACACCTCAAATGGAGAATACATCCAGATCAGGAGCAAGGATTCGGGACCTACCTACCATCCGATCCGATCCGCAATGTATGGCCGGGAAGTGTCCGACAAGAACCATGCTTTTTACTTCCTCCCGAGCTTCATGAAGGAGCTGCAGGAAATCTCCCCCGACTATCCCTGCTGACAAACGCGAGTTACTGAAGGCTCCCTTCGTTCATGGGGTTCCAATGTCCTGCAGGCCATTCCAGGCCCCCGGGCACCCCCTCAAGGCCTGCCACCACCGATGCAGGATCCACCTCAACCACGATCCCGCAAACCGAACGACAGCAATAACGCGAGAGGAAGTAACGCGACCCCGATGGCAAAAACAGCGATGCAATCGGCAGCTGCGCCGGGATCAAGCTGATACAGTAAAAACGCGCCCGCTATGAATCCAGCGCCAAGCCCGCAGGCGATATTGCGTGCTTTTTTATCCAGGTTCCTGCCCGCCTTGTCACCCACCGCTATCC
>JAKUSY010000584.1 GCA_022451445.1 Planctomycetota bacterium | reverse complement strand
CGAAGTTCGCAGGACAGAACAACGTCTGGCGTTTCGAAGGCAAGACCGTCCCGCCCGGCAGCCATCCCCTGACACTCACGCCGACCCTGGCTCCTCTCCACAAGATGCGGAAGAAAGTCTCGCTGATCACCGGCATGGACCGCCTCTTCCAGCATGGTACCGATTCGCATGCCCAGTGCGCGTCCTGCTTCCTCACCAGCGTCGCGCCCTACGAGGTCAAGAACTCCGCCTATCCGCTCGCCCGCACATTGGACCACATCGCCGCCGACAGCATCGGGAAGGCGACTCCCTACAGGACTCTTGAATTGCGGGGCGACGACCATAAGGACACCGTCCAGACGATCTACTTCGACAACATGTCCTGGTACGGAACCGGCCACGTTGCCCCTTCAATGAGAAACCCGCGAAAGATCTACGACCGGCTGTTCGGTACGCAAGCCAACACACGCTCCCGCAACATCACCGATCTCGCGCTTGGCAACGCCCGGCAGCTGCAGAAACGATTGGGCACCAATGACCGCAGAAAGTTCGACGAGTATTTCGAGGCGGTTCGAACCATCGAAACGCGCATGGATCGCATTGACAAAATGAAAGCCGAGCTGGCTGCCACCGACATCAAGCGTCCGGCCGAGCATTTTCCGCGCAACGAATACATTCACCTGATGGGCGACCTGCTGGTGACAGCATTGCAGATCGGCCTGACCAACGTGGGCACCCTGATGGTGGGCCCGGAACGATGGACAACGCCCACCAACTGGGAGGGCATCCTGGACAAACCCTATAGTCATCACGCCATGACCCACGCCATCCAGCATCACATGGAACAGCTGCTCAAGCTGGACCGCTTCCACATCTCGGCCTTTGCGCGGCTGCTGGAGCGCATGGAGGGCATCGAGGAAGCCAACGGCACCACCCTCCTGGACAACACCATCTTCACCCTCGGAGCCGGCATGGGAGATGGTACCACCCACCAGTACAACGACCTGCCCCTGGTCGTCGCAGGCGGAGGGAGCGGAGCCCTGAAACTCGGCCACCACGTCCACTGTAAGCGCGGCACCCCGCTTGCCAACCTCTGGCTGACCCAGCTCCAGGCCCTCGGCATTGAGCGAAAGAAGTACGCGGACAGTACGGGAACAGTGGCCGAAATCCTGGCCTGAGCGGTTTTTCTCCACGCCCCGGGAGAACTTTGTGCCATCGGACTTTGCCTGTTTTCAGAAGGTGTTGTTGAATATAAATGAATTGCCCATACCGAAGCGTGGGTGACTTTGAATCGCAATCCTGGAGGCCTACATGAAAAAGGCTGCTCGGCTTCTTCTGTTCTTCCTGCTTTTCAGCCCCGGCCTCTCAGCCGCCGACAAGCCCAATATCATCTACATCATGCTCGACGATGCCGGCTACGGCGACGTGGGCTGCTACGGGCAGAAGAATTTCAAGACCCCGAACGTGGACGCCCTGGCCGCCGGCGGGCTGAAGTTCACGCAGCATTATTCAGGCAGCACGGTCTGCGCCCCTACCCGTTGCTGCCTGATGACCGGCCTGCACACCGGCCATGCCTTCGTTCGAGGCAACCGCGAGGTAAAACCCGTCGGCCAGTCACCGATCCCGGGCGACACCGTCACCGTCGCCAAGCTCCTGAAAAAGAGCGGGTATACGACCGGAGCCTTCGGCAAGTGGGGACTCGGCAACCCTGGCTCCGAAGGCGATCCGGTCAACCAGGGCTTCGACGTATTCTACGGCTACAACTGCCAGCGAAACGCCCACACCTACTACCCCACCTGGCTTTACCACAACCTCGAGAAGGTCAAGCTCGATGGAAAGACCTACGCCCACGACCTCATCATGGCGGAGGCCCTCAAGTTTATTCGCAAGAACAGGGACGGCCCCTTCTTCTGTTACCTGCCCTGGACGATTCCGCACGCCTCGTTGCACGTACCCGAGAAATCCGCTGCCCCATTCCGTGAGAAATTTTCCAAATACGAAAACACCATCGGCCGCTACAAGGGACCGAAGGTCAAAAACCCCGTGGCGGCCTTCGCCGGCATGATGGTCAAGATGGATGAGGGCGTCGGCCTGGTCACCTCGCTGCTCAGGGAGCTGGGAATTGAGAAGAACACCGTAGTCCTCTTCACCTCCGACAACGGCCCCCACCGCGAGGGTGGGCACAGACCTGACGTATTTGATTCCAACGGGCCGCTCAGCGGCTACAAGCGCGACGTAACCGAGGGTGGCATCCGGGTTCCGCTCATCGCATCCTGGCCCGGCAGGATCAAGCCCGGCACGACCACCAATCATATCTCCGCCCACTGGGATTTCCTGCCCACCGCCTGCGCCCTGGCCGGCATCAAGGCTCCCCGAAAAATCGACGGCATCAGCTTCCTGCCGACGCTCCTTGGAATAACCGAAGACCAGCGACCGCATGAATACCTCGACT
The DNA here is from genome assembly GCA_022451445.1 of Planctomycetota bacterium. Lineage (GTDB taxonomy): Bacteria > Planctomycetota > UBA8108 > UBA8108 > UBA8108 > UBA8108. The sequence continues at coordinate 12 of JAKUSY010000584.1, read as the reverse complement.
GGGAATTCTTCG
>JAKUSY010000583.1 GCA_022451445.1 Planctomycetota bacterium | reverse complement strand
GTGCTGTTTAATCCCGGTTCCTGCCCGCCTGGTCACCCACCGCTATCCACCTCCGCCTCGGTCGGATCGACGGCTCTCAGCCTTAGCTCTACCATTATCGCCAGGGACTCCAGGGTGATGTATGAATACAGCTGCCGGGGGGTGACCTTGTCCCGCTCGGGAGCGCCTCGCAGCTCCGGCATCCATTCGCTCAGCCGCTCAACGGCCTCGCTCGAGAGATAGTCCTGATCGGTCAAATCATTTTCCAGGAAATCAGCTCGCAGGAGCTGCTCCAGCCCTTCGCGGCTCAACTTGATGCCGAACTTCTTCTCCAGGGCGAAGATGAAATCCAGGAAGTCCAGGGAGTCCGCTCCCAGCTGGTCCACCAGGCGGCTGTCCATGCTGATCTTGTCCGGGTCCAGGGCCAGGCTCTGCGCCACGCAGGTTCGAACGGCCTGGGAAATTTCCTCTCGATCAATCAAGTTTTGATCTTCCACCATATGCTCACTCCCCCTTCACCCAGCGCGTCACAGTGGAGATCGACTTTCTTCCCGGAGCCTCCGGCTCTTCATCCGGATAGCCGATCGGCACGACCACCGCGACCTTCCAGGTCGGCGGGATGCCCATGATGCTTCGTATCTTCTCCTCAGCGACCAGCGGCCCCGACATGCAGGAGGCGCCGAGACCGATCGAATGCGCGAACAGCAGCAGGTTCTGGACGGCCATGGCCGTGCTGGCGAGACCGGACTGAATTTCCATTTCCTGTATGCGCCTGGAGTCAGCCGGGCCAAGCCCCTCATCGACGAGGTTTGAGAGAACCACCAATTCCCTGAACGCGGCGACCAGCACCACCGGGGCGGCCTGGAACCTGACGAAATAGCTCCCGTAGGCCTCGATGACATCCCTGTAATCCGGCGGCACATGTTCAACGATCCGGTCTACGGCCAGCTGAACCTCGGCCGCCATCTGATCGATGATGGCTCGCTCGTCCGTGACAAAGAACCGCCACGGCTGCTTGTTGCTGGCCGACGGCGCCGTTATGGCCATCTCGATCAACTCCTCCACCTGGGCGACACTCAGCGCCTCCGGCTTGAAACGCCTGACCGATCTTCTTGTGGTCATCACTTCCTTAATCATCCCAGCGAATACCCTCCATCTGCGGTAAATGTCCCTCCCGTAACGAAAGATGCTCGATCCGAGAGAAGAAACACAACAGCTTCTGCGATCTCTTCGGGTCTACCGAACCGTCTTAGAGGAATGTTGGACTTGATCTCGTCTCCAGCCAGCTGCTGGGTGGTCTTGAACATATCCGTCTCCACCGGGCCGGGCTCGACACAGTTCACCCGCACTCCCTTTCGCCCGTATTCAAGCGCGAGGGCGCGCGTCAGCGCCCCCAGCGCCCCCTTGGTCGCCGCGTAAACGGCCTGCCCGGGCCCGACCCGCGATTGCGTCACCGAGCCAATATTGACGATCGAACCGCAGCGCTCCCGCATCATATGCGGCAGGATGAACCTGCAGGCGTAGATGGGGCCCAGGATGTTGGTGTCAATCTGCCGCGTGATCATCTCGTCCGACTGGGTCGGCAGCAAGCCGGGCAGGTTGATACCGGCGTTGTTCACCCAGCCATGAACCTGGTTCCCGTCCTCGACCAGGGTCCGGCAGGCGGCCTCGATCGCCTCCGGGTCTCCTACGTCAAATTGAAACGCCACTGCCTCACCCTCGTACTTTGCGGTCAATTCCCCGGCCAGGCTCTCGGCGTCATCCCGGGGGCTGAGATAGTTGATGAAGACCCGGGCCCCCTCCCGCGCGCAGACGCGCGCGATGGCCGCGCCAATGCCTCTCGACGCGCCGGTTACGATGATCGTCTTGCCCTCAAGCATGAACGCCACCCCCAGGCTCCATCTTCACGACCAGGGACGCGTTCTGGCCTCCAAAACCAAAGGAGTTCTTCAGAATATAATCGACCTCTGACTCGCGGGCGCCTTCTTCCACATAATCCAGGTCACAGCCCGGGTCCCGCTTTTCAAGGTTGATCGTCGGATGGATGAAGCCATCACGGGCGCAGACGATTGAAGCCGCCAGCTCGACCGCTCCCGCGGCCGAGATCAGGTGGCCAATCATGGACTTGGTCGAGCTTACGGGGACGCGATCCGCGTGAGCTCCAAGCAGCCTGCGTATGGCCTTTGTCTCTATGGGATCGTGCTTGGGCGTCGAGGTTCCATGCGCGTTGACGTACGAAATCTCTTCCGGGCGAATCGCCGAATCGTCCAGGGCCCTCTGCATGGAGAGAAAGGCCCCCTCGCCCTCCGGATGCGGCTCGCTGATGCCGTGGGCATCAAAAGAATTCCCATAGCCCGTAATGTCGGCGTAGATCCGCGCGCCCCGGGCCTCCGCCCGGTCTCTTGGCTCCAGGAGAAATACACAGGCTCCCTCCCCCAGCAGGAATCCATCGCGGTCGACATCGAAAGGG
>JAKUSY010000582.1 GCA_022451445.1 Planctomycetota bacterium | reverse complement strand
CACAATAAGAAGTCTCTCAAGAAGATCGAGGATCTGCAGAAGAAGCTGGACGATGAGCTGAAAAAACAGGCCGAGGTGGCCAGGCCGGGCGGCAAGGAGGAGACCAGGGCCAGGGTGGCGACGGAGCGTTACCTCTCTCAGATGGAGCAACGTCTCCAGCGCCGGCTCGACACGCACGACCGGTTGACCAGGAATCTCGAGAAGAACAGGCTGCGGCAATTGAAGAAGCTGCCGGAGGCGCAGAGGAAGTCTCAGATGGAGGCGCTCAGCAAGGATCGTCTTCGTCAGAGAGAGCAGATCGAGAAACAGATTGCTGAGGAGGCTCGAAAGACCAGGGCCCAGCGCCAGCAGCAGGATCAGCGCAAGATCGACAGGCTCAGGGTGCTGAAGAGGGACCAGCTCAGACGCCTGGAAAACTCGAGAACGGCTGATCAGCTGCTCGCCAGGATCGATGCATACAACAACTGGCTCGCCTCGATGGAGAAGATCAGGAAGAGGGTGGATTTGACCAAAGACGCCAGGGGCGGGCCGGACAGCTGGCAGCACATGGTGCAGCCGTCCTGGTCGCTGGATCCGATCTGGGCCGCCTTCAAGCGGATTCACACCTATATGTTCTTCAGGCCGGACGAGGTTCCTCTCTCGCGGTTCTGCCCGGTTGAATTTCACGAACGTCATTACCTGGCCAAGGCTGCCGGCTGGCGGATTGACCGAAACAGCAGGAACGCTTTTCTCTCGAGCGCCTCGAGGGAATACGGCTGGGGTTACGCCGTGCATGCCTACAATGAACTGCACTTTGACCTCGCTCCCCTGGTGACGGGCTTCAGCTCCCGCCTCGGACTGGACCGCCAGGTGGGAAATGGGGGCTGCGCCCTGGGGAGGGTTCTCCTGGGCTCCAGGGATGCCGTGCTTCTCTACGAGAGCCCCTTCCTGGTCGGAAGCTGGCAGACGGTTGATACCGGCGAACTGAAAATTTCCGGCGCGCCGGGAGCCCGAAGACGCCTGATCCTGCAGGCCGACACAGCCCACGATGAAGACCTCTCCGCCGTCGATCCTTTCGATGTCAGGGACATGGTTGACTGGCTGGAGCCTGTGCTTCAGCTGGACCGTAAGCGACTCGCGGAGATCGTAAAGGAGCGTATCCATCTGAACGTCCCGGCCTGGAGGAACTGGACTCCAACGCTCAGCGAAGCGGCCGCCTGCGATTGGGAGACTGTATTCGAGAACAGGGGAGACGGGGCCTTCTTCCCGGCTGTCTCTCTGCGGGGCGCACCCATCGTTCTCAGCTGCAGGATGCCGGCGGCGGATTGGCGGAAATGGCTGCAGGTGGACATGAGCCAGATCAACGCTCTGCGCCCCGACCCTTCAATCCTGTCGGTACGGGTTGACGGCCGGGAGATCAAACCCTCGGAGCTGCCGCAGCGGCAACCCTGGCAGGTAGGATCGATTCCATTGCTCTACGACCTTGGGACAAACAAAGACGCTTCCGTCACGGTAGAGATTACCCAGCAGCCTGGCAAGGAGCTGATCTGCTGGAGGAAGCTGGAGGTCGCCAGCAGTCCGCCGGCGGTCTATGAGCTGTCAAAGCTGCTGGATGAGGCCGGGGGCAGAGATGTTCAGCTCACCCAGGCGATCGGGCGGGTGCTCAAGTCTGTCCGGCTGGGCTTTGAAGAGAAGCGGGCGGCCCTTCAGCTCTACCGTTTGGGAGCGGAGATTAACTACCGCAAGAAATCACCGGTTGCGACCACCAAGATCATCGGCAGCAAGGAGCTCTGGCAGGCCGCCGCGAGCCACTCCTCAACCATGGGCGATACTCCGAGGAACGCCATTGATGGGAACCCGGACACTCGCTGGACCTCGCAGTACAGCCAGCGGCCCGGCATGTGGTTCTCCCTGGAGTTTCCCGGCCCTACCGTTCTCGGCGGGGTCAGGTTGTTGACGCCGGGCTCTAACGACCACCCTGTGAGCTACCAGGGCTTTGCATCCATGGATGGCGTGAAGTGGTCAGGAATGCTGGCCAAGGGGGAGGGAACGTCTCCTGTGACGGAGGCCATTTTCGAGGCGGTGGATGCTAAGTTCCTCCGCATCGTCCAGACGGGTAAGACGACCCTCTGGTGGTCGATTAACGAAGTAGAGGTGCTTGAACCGGAGACAGTAGATGTCGTCTCCTCGGTTCTGCTGGGTGAAAAATGGCATGGAGACGATGAAGGGCTCACCCTGCTCAAAAAGATTCCGACCCTGATGACCGTTCATTTTTCAGGGGAGCTCAGGAACAGTCCTGAAGCTCGGCGCGATCTGCAGGAGAGCCTGGGCTTCGTGGGCTTCGAGATGCACGAACGCATTCCTTCACACTCGGGAACACCAGCCTGCGATTTCAACGTCATCAACAAGACGGGAAAAGATCTCAAGATTGTCTGGATCTCGTTCAATTACGAATATACGCCGTATCCCGACCTGGCCGCCGGTGAGTCATCGGTAAGG
>JAKUSY010000581.1 GCA_022451445.1 Planctomycetota bacterium | reverse complement strand
CCCAGAAGGGTGGAAATGAGAGGCCAGGACGATGTCAGCTCCCTTCGGCAGCGGCATCGACAAATCCTGGGGGAGCTTGCGGGCGCTCCCGCCCACGGCCCAACCCCCCAGGCTGCCGCTCCTGCGGAAACCCATGCCCCGGAAACCTACGGTCCCGTCGCGGCCATCGGAGCGGCGCGCCTCGCCCGTGGTGTCAAGGAAGAAGAGGCTGTGATGCAATACCGCCCGGGCGGAGGGCCTGATCTCGATCGCGGTCACCCACTTGTCTTCGGGCAGGGCGACCTTGACGACGAAGTTGCGATAGATGTCCGAACCGGCGGCGCGGACCTTGTAGGCCTTCTCCATGCTGACCACCAGGTCAGGTTCGCCAAGCTGCCACCCATCGAGGAAATCGGGCAGCTTCGGCAGGCTCAAGGGATCACCCTCCTCCATGCCGGTCTTGACCCACCTCGCGAGCAGCTCGACATCACGATCAGCAAGCCGCCTGGAATCACTGAAATCTCCATGCCCCGGAACCGGATGCCAGGGCGGCATGTAACGGCTCCCTGTGACCCGGGCAATCATGCGGCCACGCTTCTTTACGTCACGGTAGTTCAGCAGATCAAAGGGGGCGACCTCGCCGGAGCGGTGGCAGCTGGAGCAATTGTTGAAGATGATGGGAGCTATGTGCTCGGTGAAGGTCACCTTCTCAGGAAGGGGCTGCTGCGCCGCGGGCTCATCGGCCTCGATGCACGGACACCAGCAGAACGCGAAACAGAGAAAAACGGAGGAAACGAATACTCGTCGGATATTCATCCAGGTCACCTTCAATATGTTTATTGCGGCCTTCAATAAGCTCTCTTCACTCTCACCCCCCCGGGAAACCGGCGCGGCGGTGGGACTGACCAGTCCAATACCCACAGGCTCATTCTAACCCACAAAGGAACCGCGTTTGTCTAAAGATGTAGGGAGAACCCTCTTCCGGAAATCCAGCCGCTATTTTCCAGGCTCCAGCGGGTTTTTCAGGCTGACGACGACAACGCCATCCAGGATGCAGACATCGCCGCGCTCTGAGTTGATGTGCATGCCGTCGCCCAGCCGGTAGAACCCCACGGCGCTGTTCGAGCCCTTGGGCATGCTCGAATTCCCGGCCAGGCGGCCGCTCTCTATCGCCGCGATCCGAACGTACTCCACCGCCGGCTCCTTCCCGGCCCGCGGAGATGAATCGTGAATCAACAGGATCCCGGCATCGGCCTTGCCGCGTTCATCCACACCGTACCCGGCAAGGGTCACCCAATGTCCGCCGGAGCGCTGGTAGACATCCTTGCCGGAATCGTAGCGGTACCAGCCGACGTTGAGCAGGACCAGGGAATCACCCTGCAGCGAGCTCTTCACCCAGTCGAGATCCGGCCAGGGCCAGCCCGCCCTGAATTTCTTTTCGACCTTGCGCCAGCCCTGGTAGGCGTAATCGGCTGGGTATCCCTTCTCGCTCAGCAGCTTGCTCAGCCCGTTCAGGGCCGCAGGGGTTCCCGTCTGGCGGTTGACCTCGGTATTCATGTAGCCGCGGCCGCCGAGCTTACCGGCGAGCAGGCCCTGCCGCCGAAACCTCGACTCGCCGCCAGGCAGCAGGCGATCGTATTTTCTCTCGAGGGCGAGCCACGCCAGGGCGTTCGACGCGGCCACAGGCGCGCCGTAGTGCTTTCCCCCGAAGGGCAGCCCCGCCTCGGGATTCGTCGCCGTGAGATCAGGCATCCTGCCAAGACGCTCCCTGCTGATGGGCGGCGGCGGCTTCTTCGGCGCGGGAGTCCGAGCAAGACTCTCGGGTGACCGGGCCGCGACCCACTCCACGGCGCGGGGAATGAAAAACCTCAGACCCTCGGTGGCTTCCGGGTGGGGACTGATGCTGATCACCCGGCCGCTCTCACACCTGCCGGCGATGATCGCAGGGGTTCCCACCTGCAGTCCTTTCGGGCTGCCGTTCTCGGCATGCTCGGTCTTGTAGACCGCCAGCGGCTTGAAATCCGGCAACCGGTCAAGGCCCGCAGGGGAGACGATCGGCCCATTGGCGAAGCTGACGTCGAGAGGCCCCCTGAGATCGCCAAAGATTGCGCGCCCCTCCTTCGTCAACTCGATCTTCACCTTGCCCTTGCCGCGCAGCCAGTGCTTGCCGGTGATGGTCTTCGCATCAACGAGAGCGAGGCTCCAATCGTAATTAGATGCCGCCAGGTAACCCCCGGCGCAGATCCCGATGTAGCCGCCGCCGCCGCGCACGAAGCGCTGGATGCGCCCACGCCCCTCCTCGCCGATCGCCCGGGCGATCCCGCTGCCGCTGCCGCCCGGAAAGATGGCCGCATCGAATTGCGCCAGAACCCCCGAGCCGATATCAGCCGGACCGACATTGCAGAGCACGACCTTCTCGAGGGAATGGAGCTGCCTGGTCACGTTGGCCACGCCACTGCCGCCGGTTCCGCCGGCATCGTAGAGCGCCACGAGAACGAGCTCGTCGGCC
>JAKUSY010000580.1 GCA_022451445.1 Planctomycetota bacterium | reverse complement strand
CCGGCTCCCCGACCGGCCGAGGGCCAGGACGAGAAGCTTCCCCTGGCCGTGATCAGAGCTCCTGCCCTGCTAAAAGGTGACACGATCGGCATTGTCGCGCCCGCGAGCGCGATGGACCAGGCGAGCGCCATAAGAGCCGTTAAGAACATCGTCAGACGCGGCTACAAGGTCAAACTTTCTGAAGGTTACCTGAAGAGCCGGGGCTACCTCGCCGGCGAAGACAAGATGCGCGCCGCCGAGCTCAACGCGTTCTTCGCGGACCCCTCGGTCAAGGCGATCCTCTGCCTGCGCGGAGGCTACGGCAGCCCGAGGATCCTCGACCGCCTTGAATATGACGTGATCCGCAAGAATCCGAAGATCCTGGTCGGCTACAGCGACATCACCGCGATCCTCAACGGCATCCATTCAAAAACCGGGCTGATCGTATTCCACGGGCCCATGGCGAAAGAATTCTCCATCGGGCAGGGGCTCACTCCCTACACGGAGAAGTATTTCTGGCCGGCCTTCACACCCGAGAGCGAGCTCTTCGATGACTGGGGAGGGGCCGGACCGCGCGGGAGAAAATACCTCAAGACCATCTCTGGGGGCAAGGCCGAGGGGGTGCTCGTCGGCGGCAACCTCAGCGTCCTGGCCTGCACCATCGGGACACCCTACGAGACCCGCTCCGACGACTGCATTCTCTTTCTCGAAGACGTCAGCGAGAAACCCTTCCGCATCGACCGCATGCTCAACCAGCTGCGCCTGAGCGGAAAGCTCGGAGAATACAAGGGGGTCCTGCTCGGCAGCTTCACCAACTGCCTCCCGCTGAGGGGAAACGGTATCGGGCTGCTCGACGTCTTTGACCACTACTTCTCGAAGCTAGGGGTGCCCGTGCTCTCGGGCTACGCGGCCGGCCACCAGGGGGACCAGGCGACCCTGCCAATCGGGGCGCGTATTCGCCTCGATGCCACCGCCAAGAAGGTAAGCCTGCTGGAGGCTCCTGTCGAAAAACGCTGAGGCACTGGTCTCAGTCCCGCAGCCGGGCGCCTTCGAGATCGGCGCCTTCAAGGTCACACCCATCGAGCCCCGCCCCAAGCAGGCTCGCCCCGCTGAGATTGGCTCCCCGCAGGGATGCCCCTCGGAGCTCGACTCCATCCAGGACCGCCCCGGAGAGGTCGCTTCCGTCCAATACCGCGTGCGCGAACAGGCAGGCGGGATCAAAGCGGCAGTTCCCCAGGTTCGCCGATACAAGGCGCGCATCGCGCAGATCCGCGCCAGCGAAGCGGGCGCCGCTGAAATCAGCGCTGTCGAGCTCACTGAATCTGAAGGTCGATTCACTGATACGCGCCTGGCGAAAAACCACCTCACTCCCCTTCGTTCCATCAAAATTAAACCTCGCCAGGCGGCAGCCCTGGAAATCGCAGTCCTCGAGTCGAGCGCCGAGAAAAGATACCAGCCGGAGGCTGCCATCGCGGAAACTGAGCCCTCTGGCGCTGACATCGGTAAAGAGAACCGTGTCAAGATCTCCCTCGGAGAAATCAACGCAGTCGAGCTCTCCGGACCCGCTGAAATCCAGGTCTCGCAGGACCGAGCCCCGGATACACGTGTTCCGAAAGATCGCCCCGGCAAGGGAGGCGCCCTCCAGCTCCACCTCCGCGAGGTCGGCCCCCTCGAAATCGACGCCATCCAGGCTGGAGAAGGACAGCCGGGCCCCGTGAAAACGCGCCGCGGTAAAGGCGCTATCCAGCAACTCGGCATAACGCAGATCACAGCCATCGAAGACGCAGCGCTCAAAACGACAGGAGACCAACGCCGCTTTCATAAAATGACTCGTGGAGAAATCGCAGCCCACGAAACTGGAGCCCTTCGCGCGGGTCTTCTCGAAACAGAGGCCCCGGAGGCCTTCGCCGGCGACGTTCTCCCCCTTCTCCAATTTGCTCAGGATATCTTCAAGTGTGGTCGGCATGATACTGTCCACTCGATTTCAGATCTTGATAACACTGTGGGTGCTGCCGTACATCTCGATCACGGAACCCGTGACCGATTTCGAATAGTCGGAGACCAGGTAGACGGCGAGCGAAGCGATGTCCGCCTGGGTCACCTTCTGGTTCGGCCCGGCGCCCCAGCGATCCAGTGAATTCGAATCGATGGCTCCGGGGGCGATGGCGTTAACCCTGATCTCGTGCTCGCGCAGGGCATCGGCGCTGGCCTTGGTGAGCCCCACCAGGCCGAACTTGGACGCGCAGTGGGCAACGACGTTCGGATCGCCGACCTGCCCGTGGATCGAGGCGATATTGACAATCGAGCCTCCGGCGCCCTGGTCCGCCATCGTCTTTCCCGCGATCCTCGTCATGTGGAAGGGCGCTCCCAGGTTGGTGTCGATGGTTCGGCTCCAGTCCGCGTAGTCAAGCTCGAAGAGCTTCTTCCACACGAAGACACCGGCGTTGTTCACCAGGATATCGAGACGGCCGAACTCACTGAGAGCGCCGGCGACAATATCATCGGCCGCTC
>JAKUSY010000058.1 GCA_022451445.1 Planctomycetota bacterium | reverse complement strand
GCCTACGGTAACGGCTTTGACTATTACCGCATCCTGGAGGCGAATCCATGGGTCGATCCGGACCGGCTGATACCGGGAAAACGGATAGAGATACCGTCCATCGCCGCGCCGACCAGCCCGATCCCCCCTGAGAATCTTGCGGATGAGCTGCGGGCCGCCGGGGCTCTGGAACCCGCAGCCCCCAGGGAGCCGGCGTCGCGGCCCCCTCGCGCTGATACCGCTCCAGCTGAAGAGCCGCGGGTCGCGCAGGCCCCGTCTGTCCACGCGGACCCGGCCGGGGCCGAGCCGAAAGCCAGTTCCGTCTGGAACACCCTGCAGAACAAGATCCAATCGAAGACCCTCTTCGGACTCAGCCTGTCGATGTTCGCCTGCTACGTGCTCCTGTTCTGCCTGGCGCACGCGATCCTCCAGGGCCTGATTGTCTGGATCGCGTCCCATATCACCTTTGTACGGGAAGCCTCGATCAGGAAATCGTTCAAGGCCAGCTTCCTGGCCGAGATGATCACGCTCTGCACCCTGGTGATCGTCGGCGTGGTCGCCGTCATGATGCTCTACGTGGGAACCGAGAACGCCGCCGACGCGTCCTCCTCGCAGCTCTTTCCAATGGTTGAAGACTACCTGGTCAAGCCCGTTGGCCTGATCGCCGTGGGCGGCTGCCTGCTCGGCCTCCACGTCCTCCTCAGCCTGCGCTTTATCCCCCAGATCTTCGAGATCCAGAGAGTCCATGCCTTCATGGTCGTTCTCCTCGGAGTCCTTGCCCCCCACCTTGCCGGCTTCTATCTCGTCGGTAAGAAGATGGGCTTCATCCAGGCCTGAGTCGACGGCCTCTGGATCCAGGCAGGCTCCTGTGCCGAGCGGAAGATGCCCGGACTGTTGTCTCTCCCATGGGACAGTGATACCCTGAGGCTTCTCCTCGGGGGCCCGGGTACCCCATCTTCCCACGGAGCAACCATCCTCTCAGGAGTCACGACATGAACCTGCGCCTCTTATTCACTTCCTGCCTGCTCGCCATAATATCCTGCGCCTGCTCCGCAGCGGAAGTGGCCAGGGGCAACATTGTCATGTTCGTGGTCGATGACCAGGGCCGCGACGCCGGCTGCTACGGCAACAAGGCGATCAAGACCCCGAACCTCGACCGGCTCGCAGCCGACGGCACGGTCTTTCAGCACGCCTATTGCACCACCGCAAGCTGCTCAGCCAGCCGCTCGGTGATCCTCACCGGGCTGCACAACCACTCTAACGGCCAGTACGGGCACCAGCACTCCTACCACAACTTTCATACCCGCCTGAGCGTCAGGAGCCTCCCGGTGCTCCTATCGGAGGCGGGATACCGCACCGCCAGTATCGGAAAATACCACGTTCAGCCCGAGACGGTGTACCACTTCGACACCTACCTCAAGGGCAACCAGGGCGGCGCCCGCAACGCGGTTACCATGGCGCAGAAATGCAGGGCCTGGCTGGGGGAAAAGAGCGCCAGGCCCTTCTTCCTCTACTTCTGCACATCGGACCCACACCGAAGCGGTCGCCAGGCGGGCCATCCTCTCAGCCGGCCTGACTTCTTCGGTAACGGCAGGAAATACAACGGCGTCAACGAACAGGCCTTCAAGCCCGGAGACGTCAGCGTGCCACCCTACCTCCCCGACACCCCCGAGTGCCGGCGGGAGCTCGCCCAGTACTACCAGTCGGTGGCAAGGATCGACCAGGGACTCGGCCTGCTGGTGAAGACACTGAAAGAGCTGAAGCTCTACGACAACACCCTCATCCTCTACCTCAGCGACAACGGCATCGCCTTTCCCGGGGCCAAGACCAACCTCTATGAGCCGGGCATGCGCCTGCCGCTCGTGGTGCGCGCCCCCGGGCAGAAGAAGCGCGGCGGCTCCACCAATGCGATGGTGAGCTGGACCGACCTGGCGCCGACGATTCTCGATTTCGCGGGAGCGACTCCGAAGAAATACAAATTTCACGGCCGCTCCTTCCTCGAGGCCCTCGACGAGGAAAACCCCAAAGGCTGGGACGAGGTCTACGCCTCCCATACCTTCCACGAGATCACCATGTACTACCCCATGCGGGTGCTGCGGGAGAGGCGCTTCAAGTACACCCTGAACATCGCCAGTGGCCTGACCTACCCCCACGCCTCCGATCTCTGGGCCTCGGCCGCCTGGCAGGGCGTCTGGCAGCGGAAGGACCGCTACTACGGCAAGCGAACCGTCGACGCCTACCTGCACCGGGCGAAGCACGAGCTCTACGACCTCGAACGTGACCCGCACGAGGTCATCAACCTGGCCAACAATCCCGACTACGCCGAGACCCTCAAGCGCATGCAGGCGAAGCTCAAAAAATGGCAGCAGCAAAGCGGCGATCCCTGGAAGTACAAATACGTCTACGAATAAGAGGCGGCAAAAAACATGAAAACCACCGGCACCCTGGCGCTCTCGGCACTCTTCTTTATCAGCTTGCTCACCCACTGTCCCGCGACGGATGAAAAGAAACCCTCAACGAAAAAACAGCCGCGCGGCTACTCCATCCCGCTGATCGATCTCGCCGGCGAGAAACACCGCCAGGTGGTCGTCGACCGTGAAAAAGGAGTCTATCTCGGGCATCCCACCACGGTGCTGCTCGAGGACCAGAAGACCATGATCTGCGTCTATCCCACCGGCCACGGCCGCGGACGGATCATCATGAAGCGCAGCAGCGATGCGGGCCTTACGTGGAGCGCCCGGCTGAAGACCCCGGAGAATTGGTCCACCTCGAAGGAGGTCCCGACCATCCACCGGGTCATTGACCCGGCGGGGAAGAAGCGCCTCATCATGTTCTCGGGCCTCTATCCCGCCCGCATGGCTGTCTCCGAAGACGATGGCGCCACCTGGTCGCCCCTGAAAACCGTCGGTGACTGGGGTGGGATCGTCGTCATGGGAAGCGTCATCGACCTGGAGACCGGCCGGGGAAACTACCTGGCCCTCTTTCACGACGATGGCCGCTTCTTCACGAAGAACGGCAAGCGCAAGAACCTCTTCACGGTCTACAAGACCTTCTCGAAAGACGGCGGGCTCTCCTGGAGCTTCCCCGAGGCCATCTTCGCGCGCTCGGACCTGCACCTCTGCGAGCCCGGCACGGTGCGCTCACCTGATGGAAAGCAGCTCGCCGTTCTCTTCCGGGAAAACAGCCGGCGGCGTAACGGTCACGTCATCTTCTCCGACGACGAGGGCGTCACCTGGACCACCCCACGCGAGGTCCCCGGCTCGCTGACCGGCGACCGCCACACGGCGAGATACGCCCCCGACGGCCGCCTCTTCATCTCTTTTCGCGACCGAACCCTCGAGAGCTCCACCCACGGAGACTGGGTCGGCTGGGTCGGCACCTACGAGGATATCGTCAAGGGGGATGAGGGCCAATACCGCGTCCGGCTCATGGACAATACCCGCGGCGCCGACTGCGCCTATCCCGGCGTCGAGCGGCTGCCCGACGGCACCTTCGTGACGACGACCTACGGCCACTGGGTCAAGGGAGAGTCTCCCTTCATCGTGAGCGTTCGCTTCAAGCTCGATGAGCTCGACGAGAAAGCCCGCGCCGCGAAAAAGTGACCCTTCAGGATTCGGTCTTCCCGGTGGAGTCCTTCTTCCCGCCGCCGCTCTTCAGCTCGATGACCTTCAGGTTGAGCAGCTCGACAAAAAGCGAGAAGCCCATGGCGAAGTAGATATAGCCCTTGGGAATGTGAAATTCGAGTCCGTCGGCCACCAGCGCCATGCCGATCAGGAGCAGGAAGCTCAGCGCCAGGATCTTGATCGTCGGGCGATCGGTGACAAACCTGCCGATGCTGCGGGCAAAAAAGATCATCAGCAGCACTGAGATGACGATGGCGATGACCATGACCGGGAAATGATCCGGGCCCGGCTCCAGACCCGGCTCCAAGCCTGGCTGCTTCACCATGCCAACCGCGGTGATGACCGAGTCGAGAGAGAAGACTATGTCGAGCAGCATGATCTGAACGAGCGTCATGGCGAAGCCCGCCGGCACGACAGTCTTCCCGTTCTCATCTTCATGGCCATCCAGATTCTGGTGGATCTCGTGAGTACTCTTGCCCAGCAGGAAGAGCCCGCCGAGTATCAGGATCAGGTCACGCCCTGAAATATCGACACCGAAGGCCGTGAAGAGCGACGCCTCCAGGCTGAGAATCCAGCTCAGGCAGAAGAGCAACGCGATACGCATCCCCATGGCAAGCAGGAGACCTGTGCGCCAGGCGCTCTTGCGACGCTCCTCCGGCAGCCTCCCTGTGAGCACCGAGATGAAGACGATGTTGTCGATGCCCAGCACCAGCTCGAGCCCGGTCAGGGTCAGCAGCGCGACCCAGGCCTCGGCCGAGTTCATCCATGAGAACCAATCCATCAGGAAACTCCCTTAAGGTCATATCGCCGAAAGCACGCCCGGCGAATCAAGGCGGCCGTATTTTTGCCGATTGCCCCCATTGCTAACAGCCAAATCCCGCAAAGCAGGCGCTTTTCAGCGAATCGTAGATGGGTTTGTCTTTCGGGCCGGGTCCGGTGATAATCTCCTTTAGCAGAATGTAGTAATCATCCGAAGACAGGAATGTATCGATCGTCTCATCGCGGGAAATTCTCCATGCTCGACATCCACGGACCACGATTCAGCCACTGCGACGGCCTCTCGCGTCGCGCCTTCCTGAGCGCCGGCGCCGCCGGGTTCTGCGGCCTCACCCTGGCCGACCTCCTGCGCGCCGAGAGCCTGGGAGGAATCGGTTCATCGACGAAGGCTGTGATCAACATCCACCTCGATGGCGGCCCGCCACAGATGGACATGATCGACCTGAAGCCGGACGCGCCGAGTGAAATTCGCGGCGAGTTCAAACCCATCGAATCGAAACTGCCGGGGCTGCTGATCTCCGAGCTGCTTCCGAAGATCGCCTCCATCGCCGATGAGTTCGCCTTCATCCGATCTCTGGTCGGAGCCGCCAGCCAGCACGACGCCTTCCAATGCCAGTCCGGCTTCGACCGCAAGGCGCTGGCCTCCATCGGCGGCCGGCCGGCGATGGGGGCGGTGCTCTCGAAGCTCGAGAGCTCGCCCGCCGATCCGGCACCCTGCTTCGTGGACCTCATGCAGGGACGTCCCCTGGTGCGAAACAGCGCCCGCCCCGGCTTCCTCGGCCCGGCCTACGGACCCTTCCGTCCCGATATCTCGAAGATGTTCGAGCGGCCGCTCGAGGATGCGATGAAGGGCGAGCTCAAGGCCCTCGGCGGCGACCACGCCACCAGCCTCGCCCTCAACAAGAGCCTCAACGCCGAACGCATGAAGACCCGCGTGGGACTCCTGCAGGAGCTTGACAGCCTCAAGCGCAGCGCCGATTCGGGTGGCCAGATGGACGCGCTCGACCGCTTCACCCGCCAGGCCGTGGAAATCCTGACCTCCGGGAAATTCGCTGATGCTCTCGACCTGGCGAAAGAAGATCCCGCCGTCGTCGCGCGCTACTCCCTGCCGGAGGGAAGAAACAAGCCCCTGGGCACCAACGAGGGCGCCGGCTCAACGAGGAAATTCCTGCTCGCTCGGCGCCTGGTGGAGGCCGGGGTTCGCTGCGTAAGCCTGTCGATCTCCGACTTCGACACCCATTCCTCGAACTACCCCCGCATGCGTCACACCCTGCCGATCGTCGATCACGGCCTCCACGCCCTCGTCACCGATCTCCACGAGCGCGGCATGCTCGATGACGTCGCCATCGTCGCCTGGGGCGAGTTCGGCCGGACGCCCAAGCTCAACTCCAAGAACGGCGGCCGCGACCACTGGCCGAGGGTCGGCATGGCGCTCCTGGCCGGCGGCGGCATGAAGACCGGCCAGGTCATCGGAGCCACCGACCGCTACGCGGGCGAGGCGATCACCCGGCCCGTCCACTACCAGGAGGTCTTCGCCACCCTCTACCATTGCCTGGGAATCGACCTGGCCGCCACCACCATCGCCGACTCCGGCGGCCGCCCCCACTACCTTCTCGACCGCACCGAACCAATCACCGAACTGGTCTGAGCACCCATTTCAGGCGGAAATAGCTCATGGGACGAAAATTCGGCTTCTCGTGGTCCTGGAAAAGAGCCATCGGCCTCTCGGCTTTAAAAGGAAAAATCTCGCGCAAGCTCGGCATCCCCCTGACGCGCCTCGGCCGTCAGCAGAAAGTAGGCCGAGCGGCCGGCTGTTGCGTGCTGTTCTTCGTTCTCCTGGTTGCAGGGGCGGCAACAGCGTCTTTTTTGATATGACGGATCAAATTGCCCCGCCAGGCAAACTGACCGGTTTCCCGCAAAGACCTGGGCCGCCCCCGCCTGTCAGGGTCCTGCCGTGATAAGAGCGTGTAATTCCACTGGTGGCTCATCGGTGATGCTGATGGCGCCCCCGACGAGCGCGAGGGCCTCGTCATGGCCCTTGCCATTGCTCAGCAGGTCGAGCAGGGGTTGGCCCTCATCTACCTCGTCTCCCAGGCGGACTCTCATCTGGAGACCGACCGAGGGGTCAATGGTGTCCTCGAGCGAGCGGCGGCCGCCGCCAAGAACGATCAGGGCGTAGCCGAGAGCCTCGCTGTCGATAGCCGAGACGTAGCCCGCCCGTGCGGCCTTCACCTCGCTGGCGGGCGCCAGCTCCAGCTCGGCCTCCGCATCGCCTCCCTGGGCTCGCGCCATCTCCCTGAATTTCTCGAGCGGGCGGCCGGAGGCCAGCTCGCCCTCGAGGGTGGTTCGCGCCGAGATCGTATCTTCCGAGTGACCGGCCGCCACAAGCATGCGGGCGCCAAGCTCGTAGACCACCTCCATGAGATCGGCCGGACCCTCGCCCGC
This sequence comes from Planctomycetota bacterium, assembly GCA_022451445.1. Lineage (GTDB taxonomy): Bacteria > Planctomycetota > UBA8108 > UBA8108 > UBA8108 > UBA8108. Next base: position 4,654 of record JAKUSY010000058.1, on the reverse strand, counting down.
GAGCGCGGCGAGAGCCTCGCGCACCTCGTTGGCGTTGCCCACAGCGCGGCCGAGCGGCTGGTTCATGTCGCTCACGAGAAAACTCGTCTTGACGCCCATGCTCTCCCCCACCGCATCCATCGAGGCGCCGAGTGAGCGGGCGCTCTCGATGTCCTTCATGAAGGCGCCGCTACCCCACTTGATGTCGAGAACCAGCGCATCGAGTCCCTCGGCGAGCTTCTTGCTCATGATGCTGGCCGTGATAAGCGGCGCCGAGGCAACCGTCGCAGTCACGTCGCGCAGGGCGTAGAGCTTGCCATCGGCGGGCGCGAATTCACCGCCCTGGGAGGCGATGACGCAGCCGACCCCGGCGATGATCCGCCGAATCTCCGCGGCCCCGAGACCGGTACGAAACCCGGGAATCGACTCGAGCTTGTCGATGGTGCCGCCCGTGGGGCCGAGTCCACGGCCCGCCACCATCGGCACCCGCGGGCCGCAGCAGGCGACCAGGGGAGCCAGCACCAGCGAGACCTTGTCCCCCTGCCCGCCGGTAGAATGCTTATCGACCCGCGGGCCGTCGATACCCTCCCAATCCAGGCGCTCGCCCGAGGCCATCAGCGCCATGGTCAGGGCGGTGGTCTCGGCGTCATCCATACCCTGGAAACAGATGGCCATCGCCAGCGCCGCCATCTGGTAGGCGGGGACGGCGCCCGCGACGTAGCCCTCGATAAGGGCGGAGAGCTCCGCGGCATCGAGGGCCTCGCCGTCTCTCTTCCTCTGAATGAGCCGGGTTACGTTCATGCGCACTCCTGCGAACCTGCCGGGTTGACCGCCTGAAGCTAACACAGATAGGAAATGCGAAAATGATCTTTGCCGGAAAAGAGCCGCCCTTCGCTGAAATGAAAGCCTTGGAATGACGGCGGAAGAGTCCAGAATGTAGGGACCATGTTTTCCGAACAAAGCCAGGCAGGTATTTCACGACGGGCGCTTCCGCCGGTCATCGTCCTGATCTTTCTATGCGGAACACTCCTGGGCAAACCTCCGACGATTAAGACCATCCTGCCGCTGGCCGCGGTCCCCGGCAAGATCACCGAGATCGTGATCGAGGGCCGACACCTCGAAAAGGTAACCGGCCTCTGGACTACGTTCGACTCGAAGATCTCTCTCATCGAAGGCGAAAAGCGGGAGGGAAACCGCCTGCGACTGCGGATCGACATCCCGCCGGAGACCCCGGTCGGTATCGGGGCGATCCGCGCCACCGGGCCCGGCGGCCTCTCCAACCTGGCGCTCTTCCTGATCGACGACCTGGCCGCCAGGTCCCCGGGAGCGAACAACACCTCGGTCGAAAGCGCCTCCGCCATCGAGCCTCCCTGCGCCATCGATTCACGGACGGCAGCTGATCGCAGGAGCTATTACAGCTTCAAGGCGCGCGCCGGACAGCGTCTCTCCTTCGAGGTCATGGCCCAGCGGATCGGCTCTCAGCTCGACCCCATCCTTCGAATCCTTGATCACTCGGGCCGGGAGGTCGCCTTCAGCGATGACTCCGCGGGCGCCGACAGCCAGCTCGCCTGGCGATGCGAGAAAGAAGGTGAATACCTCATCGAGCTTCGCGATGTCATCTACCGTGGAGGCGATGACTTCACCTATCGCCTGCGGGCAGGTGATTTTCCGCTGGTCTCGGCGCCCTACCCCATGCGAGCTGAGCAGGAGAAATCCACGAAGATCTCCATCGCGGGCCCGGATTGCGCCGGGGTGGAGCCCCGGGATGTCCAGCTTCCCGGGGGCTCGAGCGGCCGGGCCTTCTCCCTGGGCGCCCGCTTCCCCGGGGGCGCGAGCTCGAGCTTCGTCACCCTCCTGTCGAGCGATCTACCCGAGCTGCTGGAGGAGGAACCGAACAACCGGGCTGAATCGGCCGGGGCGCTGCAGCCGCCCTGCGCCATCAACGGCCGCTTCGCAAACGAGGGAGACAGGGACTTCTATCGAATCGCCGGGAAAAAAGGAACGCGGCTGGTCATCCGCGGAGAGACCCGGCATTCGGGCTCCCCCACCGACCTGTACCTGCGCCTGGAAAAACCCGGCGGCGGTAAAATAGCCGAGGCCGAGGACCGCTCCTATGATCCCGGCAAGGACAAGGAGAAGGGCAAGAACTACTACTTTGAGGAGGGTGTGCTCAATTACACCTTCCCCGAAGACGGCAGGGTCATCCTCATGGTCGAGGACCTTATCCGTCGAGGCGGGCCGGAGCACGTCTACCGTATCGAGGTGCGGCGCGGGCAGGGAGGCTTCAGCCTGGAGCTCGCGGAGACTCTCTACAGCTCGGCCCCCGGCGGTGACCTCAAGGTGAAGGTCCGCTGCAGGCGAAACGGCTACGATGGTCCTATCGAGCTCGTGGCCGAGGGGCTGCCCGGGGGCACGAAGCCCGGCAAGGCCCGCATCGGCAAGGGAAAGGACTCAGCGGAGCTGAAGATCACCCTCGAAAAAGACCACCAGCCCGGCTCCCTGGGAACCTTCCGAATCTTCGGAACCACTGCGGACGGCGAGACGGCCTTCCGAGTCGAGGCCCGCACGAGGGAGGCCCTCAGAAGAACCTTTCCGCGCCTCTTCCATCCCCCCCGGGCCCTTGATGGCCTCGCAACCTTCTGGGTCACCGAAGCGAAAAAATAAACGCGCCAGGGCTACTTCACCAGGAAGCGGTGTACCGTATCGTGAGAATAGTTTTCGCCCGGCTTCAGGAGAATCGGTGGGAAATTGGGCTGATTGATGGAATCGGGAAAATGCTGGGTCTCGAGGCAGATCCCATGGTTCTTCGCGTATTTCCTGCCACCCTTGCCGACGTTGGATCCATCGAGATAGTTCCCGGTATAGAGCTGGATACCCGGCTCGGTGGTCAGGATCTCCAGCACCCGGCCGGAGCCCGCGTCGTAGAGCGTTGCCGCCAGCGCCAGGGAGTTGTCCTTTGAGTTGAGACAATAGTTGTGGTCGTAGCCGCCGGGGTTGCCATCGGAGGGTGGGAGCTTATCGAAACGCGAGCCGATCTTCATCGGCTTTGTGAAATCCATGACCGTGTCCTTCACCGCCTTGATCTCGCCGGTGGGTATGCCGCCGCCATCGATGGGGGTATAGTGTTCGGCGGCTATCATCAGCTCGTGATCGAGAATCGTCCCGCTGCCCGCCCCCGCGAGATTGAAATAGGAGTGGTGGGTCAGGTTGACCGGGGTAGCCTTGTCGGTCTTAGCCCAGTAGCTGACGATCAGCTCATTGAAGTCGGTGAGCTTGTAGATAACCCGGATATCGAGATTGCCGGGATAGCCCTCTTCCCCATCGGGGCTCCTGTAGCCGAAGTACACCCCGCTTCCGCGTATTATCGTGGCGTTCCAGACCATCTTGTCGAGCCCCTTGACGCCCCCGTGCAGGTGATTGGCGCCGTTGTTCTTCGCCAGGGTGTACTCCTCGTCACCAATCTTGAACTTGCCGCCCGCGATCCTGTTGGCAACCCGCCCGGTGGTGGCTCCGAAATAGGGATGACCGGCAAGATAGCCGTCGAGAGTATCAAAGCCCAGGACCACGTCTTCGAGCTTTCCATCGCGGTCGGGAACATGCAGCTCGGTCAGCAACGCGCCGTAGGTCATGATCTTCGCCTTGACGCCGTTCTTGTTGACCAATGTGTAGACGTCTACCGCCTCGCCTTCTTTTGTCTTGCCGAAGGGGGCCACGGTGACCCTCGTGCCCGGTGCCGCGCAGGAAGCCAGCAGGAAGAGGCATGGTATGAAGCCGAAAATCCGGGGGAGTTGCATGGATACGCTCCTTGGTGATGATTGATATTGAAACCGGACCCGCCAGTATACAAACTCCGGCTCAACCTGCCATACTATCTGTTCACCAGGGATCCCGGTTATCCTGGAGTCAATACGAACCACAGAATCACCCTCATGATCAAACCCCGCGCCCTCCCCCTTGCCGCCTTGCTCCTGGCGCCTCTGTTCCAGGCAAGTCTCCTCTCCCAGGAAACCCCCGAGACCCTGCTTCTGAAAGCCCGGGAGGCGATGCGGGAGGCGGAGAGCCTGGCCCTGCGGGCGGCGGGAGCTTTCGATCGAAGAGGCGGCGAGCACTTCAAGGCGGGCAGGATCAAGGAATCCGTCGCGGACTTCGACATGGCCGTCAAGCTCGACGCCAAGAGAGAGCCCTGGCATTGGCGCCGAGGCATCTCCTACTACTACGCCGGAGAGTTCGAAAAAGGAAAGAAGCAGTTCGAGGGCTACCAGACCGTCGACTCCAGCGATGTCGAGAACGCCACCTGGCGCTATCTCTGCATGGCCCGCATCAGCGGGACCGTCACCGCGAGCAAGGGCATCCTGAAGATTGGCGACGACCGGCGGGTGCCGATGCGCCAGATCTACGACCTCTATGCCGGAAAGCTGAAGCCCGAGGATGTCCTCAAGGCCGCCCGGGCCGGAAAGCCTGCTCCCCCGGAGCTCAACAGGAGGCTCTTCTATACCCATCTCTACCTCGGGCTCTACTACGAGGCCGCCGGCAAGGAGAAGCTCGCCCGCGAGCATCTCATCAAGGCGGCGGACGATCACAGGATTGGCCACTACATGTGGGACGTCGCGCACGTCCACGCCAACATCCTGCGGGCGAAAGAAAAAAAGAAATAACCCCCGGGCCGGCCTATTTC